>DATBEY010000194.1:0-7975 GCA_036558765.1 Binatia bacterium
GCCGCTCCGTTTCGTGCAGCTCAAGACGGGGCCGCGGGAATACAAAATGAATATGATCCCGGCGCAGGATTCGATGGCCTGGGAAACTCAAGGGCCGAGAACCGACCGCGCGCAGGAACATCTCGGCGCGGGCGATGAAGGTATCATCGAGCTCAGAAAACTTCTCCGCGAGCAGATTGAACGTGTGCAACAAGGCCTGGAGCCGATTGGCGTCATTCGTGATTCGGAAAAAAATCGGCTCATCGATCTCGGTGTGATTAATGAGCGGATCGGTTTGTATGCGGCGACAGGTTCTCAGCGGCGGCAAAAAGCGGTTTTGTGATCGCCGGAAGTTCCTTCCAAAGTTCTCCTGGTAATAAAAACCCGACTGGGTGACCAGAGTCGATTGCGTTTCGCAGTGCCGTTCGGCATTTCGTCATTCCCCGCCTGTTTTTTTGCGACAATCAAAACCGAACTTTGTTCTCCTCGCATGCGCCTGGGAACGGGAACCGGCGGAAAGATTTCTCATTGCGTCGAATGACGGCTACAAACCGAATCTCGCTGTGTTGCTGTGTGCCCTAAAAAGGATGGTTTAACCGCTGATCATTCACGTCGTTAATTTCCATGCATTAGCTAAGTAGCTGTTTTTCAAGGAAAATTTATCGCAAACCTCTTGCCTTCGAACTGGTCCTTTGGTTATGATTCACGCCGATAGCGGATCGACGGCCGCACCACAGAGCGGGAAAAAAATTCGCGAACGGCAACGAGGAATTTTGCATGCTCACCAAAGAAGAAAACGAGATGCTCACGCGTGTTGGACCCGGTACACCCGCGGGGGAACTGCTTCGACGGTACTGGTTACCGGTCGGCGTCGCGAGCGAGCTCAGCGCGGAGAGTCCGACGCAGATTGTCAGGATTCTCGGTGAGACTTTGGTGCTGTTTCGCGACAAGTCAGGCCGAGTGGGTTTGCTCGAGGATCGCTGTTCGCATCGCGCCGCCTCGCTTTGTTATGGTCGAGTTGAGGAACGAGGCATTGCGTGCCCATATCACGGATGGCTCTATGATACCAAAGGAAACTGCCTGGAGACTCCCGCGGAGCCGCGCGAGAGCCGGTTTCACCTGACCGTCAAGCAAAAAGCGTATCCGGTGCAAAAACTTGTGGGACTCTACTGGGCGTATCTCGGCCCTACTCCGGCGCCGCTGATCGCCAATTTCGACATCTGGTTCAGAAAAGACGGGCGGCGAAAGATTTTCATTCAGCCGCAACTCGACTGCAATTGGTTTCAAGCCATGGAAAATTCCATGGATCCGGCGCACCTCCAAATTCTCCATCAAGATACCGCCAATCGCGGCCGGCCGATCAAAGATAGCACCCGCGGATTGACCGACGATGTCCAGGAATTCGATTTTTACGAAGTACCCTATGGTTTGATGAAACGTCGAACCTACAAAAACGGCATGATCGATGAGCATCCTGTCATTTTCCCAAATATTTTACGTCAGGGAAATGTCGGACAGATTCGCGTCCCGATTGACGACACGCATAGCAAGATTTATTTCGTGCGCTTCTTTCCCAGCGAGAACGGCGAGATGATCGAGGACGACGAGCCGTCAGTGGAATATATTCAGCCGTACAAAAATCCGCCCGATGCGCTGCATCCTTTCACGAGATTCCGTATGGACATGGTCCAGGCGCAGGATCATATGGCGTGGGAAACTCAAGGGCCGATCGCCGATCGAACCACCGAGCGCCTCACAACTTCCGACCGCGGCATCATTCTGCTGCGCCAGGTGATGTTTCGCGAGCTGAAAAAAGTACGGCAGGGTCAAGATCCGATGGGTACCGTTCGTGAGCCCGCGAAAAATCCTCTGATCGATACTCACCTGATGGAGTCCATCGCGCAAATCGGCGGCGATCGGGCGCCGCGCGCCGTCAACGAGTAATACATCAATCCGAATTGCGCCCTAGCGGAGGGCGCAATCATTTCTTTTCCGCAAATCCTGCAAGTGCATTCAAGCTCGACTGCCGCATGCTTTCGCGCTTGCCCTCGGTTTAGAGCAAGAATATGATCCACTCGTTTCAGTATCGTTGATCTATTCTTCAACAAAGGACGAATTTATGGCCGATCTCTCCAAATTGCGCGCGCTCGTCGCCCAGTCTTGTCGGATTCTCGGCAAACTTAACCTTACCAAGGAGCCGAGCGGCCACGTGAGCGCACGGATTCCCGGTGAGGAGAAAGTCCTGATCAAGGCGCGTGGCCCCGAGGAGTCGGGCCTGCGTTTCGTGCAGCCGCGCGATATCATTACGGTGGATTTCAGCGGCAAGAAAACTGCCGGCGAAGATGGCTTGGAGACGCCGCAGGAAGTCTTTATTCATACCTGGCTTTATAAGACACGTCCGGACGTGCAGTGTGTCGTGCATGTGCACCCGCTGAGCGTGGTCCTGTTCACAATTTGCAACAAGCCGCTACAACCTTTATATGGCGCATACGATCCTTCGGGTCTGCGGCTGTTGGTTGAGGGATTGGCGACTTACCCGCGCAGCATTACCGTGTCGAGCGATGGGCTCGGCCAAGAATTTGCCGCTGCGATGGGCCAGAAACAGGCCTGTCTCATGCGCGGTCATGGGATCACGAGCGCTGCGGCGAGTGTAGAAGACGCCACTCTCGCAGCGATCAAGCTGAATGACGCAGCGGTGATTAATTATCAGGCTGCGCTTCTCGGCACACCCGAACCGATTCCGCAAGAAGATATCGAGATTCTCGTCGGCAGGACGCGCGCCGGCAGCAAGGCGGTGCACGCCAACTCGAACTGGCGCTACTACTGCAAGCTGCTGGGCGAAGAAAAAGACTAATTGTGCAACTCGTCTAACACATTCGAATGCTTCCAATCGTCGGAGCAAACTGACCGAGATAGGTTTTCCTTCCTTCGGTATGGCGCCGCCTGTTCTCGAATTCCGCAAGGTCGTCAAGCGCTTTGATACCGTCACGGCCGTTGATGCGGTTAGCTTTTCGGTTCATCGGGGTGAGATTTTCACATTGCTGGGCCCGTCGGGTTGTGGCAAGACGACCACTCTGAGGTTAGTTGCAGGTTTAGAGGAGCCCGACAGTGGCGAGATCAGCATTGACGGCGCTACCGTCGCGGCACCGGGGCGAGGAATTTTCTTGCCGCCCGAAAAGCGTCGTTTAGGAATGGTTTTTCAATCCTACGCGGTCTGGCCGCATCTGACGGTCTTCGAAAATGTCGCGTTTCCTCTCCGGGTGCGCCGCGAAAGTTCGGAAGTCATTCGCGAGCGGGTGGGGCAAGCGTTGCAGACCGTGGGTCTCGCCGGCTTGCCAGATCGCGGCGCGACGCAGCTTTCCGGCGGGCAACAGCAACGAGTAGCGCTGGCGCGGGCGCTGGTTTACGAGCCGGCAATTTTGTTGCTCGACGAGCCGCTCTCGAACCTTGATGCCAAGCTCCGGGAGCAAATGCGCTTCGAACTTCGCGCGTTGCAAAAAAAGCTTTCACTCACCATTCTCTATGTGACCCATGATCAGACCGAGGCGATGACGCTCTCCGATCGCATTGCGATGGTGAACAGCGGCCGACTCGAACAAGTCGGCGCGCCTGAGGAGATTTACGAGAGACCCGCGACTCCCTTTGCGGGGCAATTTCTCGGTCGAACGGTTATGCTCGAAGGCACTTTTCGCAGATCGGCGGCGCAGCAGTGGGTCGAGTTAGCCGACGGAGAGCGCATTCCGGCGCGCATGGACTCAACGGGATCGTTGATCGATGGCGCGCGGGTACGGCTCATCACGCGACCCGAGGATATCGTGATCTTGCCGCCCGACCGACTCGAACCAACTCAGATCGATGCCATTGTGGAGCAGGTCGACTATCTCGGCGACTGCTTCGAGTACTATCTGCGAACGGCGGGTGCCCTGTTGATTCTGACAGCGCCGAAAAAGGACCGTTATGCCGTCGGCGCTAAAGTTCGTCTCGGCTTCGATCCCGCTCGCCTGAGTCTGTACGCACAGTGAGAGCCTGTGGACGTCACCGCGACTACTGCTAGACATTCGATCGCAAGAGTTCGCGTGCGCCCGATTCGCATTGCGGAACTTTCCTTCGTTGCTTTTTTTGCGCTCGTGACTGGGCTGCCTTTGCTGTTTTTGCTCGGCGGAAGCTTCAACCTGGCAGCACCGGGGCAACCGGCGGTTTACGGGTTGGCGAATTGGGCGCGCGCCTTTAGCGATCCGGCAACCGTGAACGCGCTGTGGATGAGCTTTCTTCTTTCGGGGGCGCGTTTGATTCCGGCAATAGTTATTGCCGTATTGTTTGCCTGGCTGATCGCGCGCACCGATATGCCCGGCGGCAATGCCATCGAATTTTTTTGCTGGATGGCCTATTTCATTCCCGATTTCCCTCTGACGCTCGCCTGGATTTTGCTCCTCGATCCCAACTACGGCCTGCTCAACTCCCTCGCGCTCGAATTGCCGTTTGTGCACAGCGCGCCGTTCAATCCGTATAGTTTCTGGGGCATTGTCTGGGTACACACCTCGACCGGCGGAATTTGGTTCAAAGTAATTCTTTTGACGCCGGTGTTTCGCCGGCTTAGCGCAGCGCTCGAGGAGGCGGCACGCGTGGCCGGCGCAAAGACGACCACGGTGCTCTGGCGGGTAACCGTGCCGCTCTTGTCGCCGATGATTTTGGCGGTTGCCGTGCTGAGCTTCATTCGCGGCTTGCAGTCTTTCAACACGGAGCTTTTGCTTGGAACACCTGCGGGGATCTATGTCTATTCGACACGAATTTACGATTACATCCGTCGCGAACCGGCTTCTTACGGCGAAGCGACCGCTCTGGGCTCGGTTTTTATCGTTGCGCTCGGGATCCTGCTGTTTCTGTATTGGCGCTTTTTGCGCGGCAAACGCAGATTCACCGTGGTGACGGGCCAAGGGTATTCGACCGCGCGGGTGAGACTCGGCGGATGGCGTTACGTGGCTCTGGCCGCTTGCGCTTTATACATAGCGATTATGACGCTCTTGCCGCTGGTTTTTCTGACCCTCGGCTCGTTCATGCGGCGCTACGGATTTTTTAACATCAGCTCGCCGTTTACGCTGGCCCATTGGCAAGACGTTCTCCGCGATCCGATTTTTTTTCTGGCGCTAAAAAACAGTCTGCTGATCGCCACAATCACCGCCGGCGTAGGCGTGGTGCTCTATTCCATGGCTGCGTACGTGTTGGTGTCACGGCGGGCGGTCATGGCTCCTGTCCTTGAAGCGTTCTGCTGGCTGCCGCATATTCTGCCGGGAATTCTTCTCGGTCTCGGTATCCTATGGCTATTTCTAGCCACGCCTTTGCGGTTCGTCTTTTATGGCACCACATGGGGCATCGCGCTGGCCCTGATGGTGAGCGATAGTCCGGTGACGACGCAAGCGTTCAGAGCGGGTTACCTGCAATTGGGCGCCGATCTGGAAGAAGCAGCGCGGGTGGCGGGCGCGTCCTGGGGCTACACCTATCGAAGAGTTTTACTGCCGCTTCTCGCGCCCGTCGCCGGTGCGATCGGCTTGATGAATTTCGGCGGCGCCTTGACCAGCATCAGCACTCCCGTGTTACTTTACAGCCACCAATCGCGTCCCTTGGCCCTTCTCATGCTCGAATACAGCGTGACGGGTGAGCTCGAACGAGGCGCCGTTCTCGGCTTGCTGATCACGGCGATGATCTGCGTGATGATGTTGATCGGTCGGAGACTTGGATTGCAGTTATCGGGGCAGCAATAAAGATTTCGTTAGTCGGAGGGTGCATGCGACCGTTCGTCATTCTCCTCATGGCGCTCCTGTGGAGCGCGCCGGTGTTGGCGCAAAACAGCGCCAGCGAGAAGGAATGGAACACGATCATTGAGGGGGCAAAAAAAGAAGGCAAGGTTGTGGTCGCAGGCTCGCCTGACCCCGTGATGCGCAATGAAATAATTCCGAAATTCAAGGAACGCTACGGTATCCCCATCGAGTTCATTGCCGGACGCTCGAGCGAAATCAGCGCGCGGATCAAAACCGAGCGTGGCTCGGGAATTTACAGCGTCGATGTTTATCTCGCAGGCCCGGATACCACCGCCACGACCCTGTACGGCGAAAAAATAATCGATCCGCTCAAACCGTTGCTGATCATGCCCGAAGTCGCCAATGGCACGAAGTGGAAACTCGGCAAGATCTGGTTTGCCGATCCCGAGGAACGCTTTGCCGTGCGGGCGTTCAGCAGCGTCGCGACTCTCCTTTTCATCAATACGGATCAGGTGAAGCCGGAAGAAATGCGCAGCGCCAAGGACCTTCTCAATCCGAAATGGCGCGGCAAAATTTCCACCGAAGATCCGACTACGACAGGCTCGGGCGCGAATTCTGCAGCGCGTTTTTATCACGATCTCGGCGAGGATTTTGTCCGCAAACTCTATATCGAGCAAAAAACGGTGCGCACGCGGGAACGACGCCAAATGTCAGATTGGCTGGCGCGCGGGACGCAGCCGATTTGCTTGAGTTGCCGCGAGGACGATGTTCGGCCGCTCATCAAAGAAGGCTTCAAGATTGTCGAGATCTTCGAGCTTGCCGATATGCCCGGATCCATCAACGGATCGCCGTGGATGCTGACATTAGCCAATCGGGCGCCGAACCCCAACGCGGCGCAACTGTTTGCCAACTGGATTCTTTCCAAGGAAGGCTTGGGGATCTATGCGCGCGGTTATGGCTCTGTCAGCATGCGCACCGATATCGACGAGACCAATCTCAACCCCGGCAACATACCCAAAAAGGGAGTGAAATATTTCGACGATACGGATTGGAAGTGGATCGTCACCGGACGCCAGGAATACCGGGAAAAAGTTTGGCAGGTGCTCAAAACCGCAAAGTAAGAGGTTCAAGACGTTCAAGTCGTTCACATGTTCAACTCGTTTCGGACGGCATGGGTTCTGGTGCCGAATAGAATTTCCGAGAGTCGGACGCCTTGAACAATTTGAACTGCTTGAACGTTTTGAACTCTTCATGAAAGGGAAAGGAACTTTATGGCCAAGAAAATTCGTATCTATTACCGGGCGCCGAGTCATGTGCCGCTGTGGAAGGTGATGGCGGAGGGAGGGTTTTTGGAGAAGCACGGCCTGGAAATGGAGATGGGCTCGCTGGAGGGACAACGCAAGCGCGCTGCCGAAGGATTGAAGGCGGGCGATCTCGACGTCGTTTCGGGCAACCACCACAACTTGTACGCTCGCAAGGCGCTTTATGGCGATCCCTATGTGCACATCGCCCAGAGCAACAATGCGTGGCGGGAAAACTTTCTCGTCTGCGGAAAGGGAGTTAATGGCTTGCCGGATTTAAAAGGCAAGCGCGTGGCGATGGACGATTACGACGGCCATACGGGATTAAATGTCTGGCTGTATCTCAAACAGCACGGACTCGAAGAAGGCCGCGACGTCGAGTTGGTGACCGATCCCGTGAAAGGCGCGGAGCGCGCCAGAGCCGTAATCGAAGGCAAATACGAGGCGACATTTATTAGAGCGGTGGATCGACTGCGCGCGCTCAAGTTCGGGGCAAAAATCGTCGAAGTCCCACCTATGGCGATGATCGAAGGCGTGACCCTGACGACCACCACGAGCTATGTGAGCAAACACGAAGACGAATGCCGCTCACTGATCATGGCGCTGATCGACGGCATTCACTTTTTCAAAACCAACAAGCCCGATACGCTCGCCATCGTGAAGAAGCATTGCTCGCAGCTGCTCAAGATGCACGACGATGACGAGTGGAATTGTTTCTACGACACTCAATCGGAATCGCTCGAAAAAGCGCCTTATCCATCCCTTGAAGCGATCCAGAATGTTTTCGCCCTCGGCGTGAAGCGGGATCCGCAAATCAGCGAATTCAATCCACTCGCACTGTGGGATCTGCACTATGTCAAAGAAATCGACGACAGCGGCTATATTCGAAGCCTCTATCGTTAAGTGTCTGTCAAGATTAGGTAAAATTCGATGGTTATC
>DATBEY010000195.1:0-10710 GCA_036558765.1 Binatia bacterium
CCTTTGTGGTGGCCACCAATTTATCCGCCTGAGGCAGTTTGATCAGGTATTTGACATTGTTGCCGTCGCTTAGAGTCACCGAGAGCACCATCTGTTTGCCCTCTTCGGTTGCCAGTGTTTGAAGCCCGGCAATTCGATTCGATAGGCTCGTCTTGCTCACGGTATCCGCATAGAGCCAGATAAAAGCACCAATGAAAGAGGCCATCACCAACCAACCATACTGCCCGACCCGTTTTTGGCGCTTTTTCGCCTGGGCTCTCTGCAGATCGAAGAACTTGCGATAGGATTCCTTTTCCGCCGTCAGTTTCTTGACCGGATCTTGCTCCGGCGAGCTCATCGGCTGATTGAACCCGAGGTCCCAGCTGTTCAGTACCATACCGAGGATCACCAACCCGAGTGGCACCGCGATTATAAATAGAGGATTCATAACTCTCCTTTTTCAGGCTCGTCAAAGCCTTTGGATAGTGGAAGAGGGAGGGGTCTGAATCGGGAGTACGTTCGTTACCGGACCTAAGTGGAAGTCCATGCCAACGTTAGTTATGTCGACGGGCCTTCTGCCTCTTGCGCGCCATTATAGCTGTCGCCTTAGCTTAAACATAACCATCGCCAGCGGTGTTTACTGTCTAATAGTGGACAATGTTGAAAATAAAATAGTTCGTGATCATGCCGTCCCAAAGACGTGAAAGCCGCGGGCTACAGCGCTTTATGTTGAGAAAAGGCTTGCGCCTCGTCGTGAGCCGCCGCGTAAGACCCGGCGGTACCGCTAGACGACCGGTCATCCACCACATAGTCGCCGTTGGCCATTTCATGACGTTGCTGGTTCGAGTAGATAGCGCAAGCGGGCAGGTCTCCAAGAAATGTTATCGACTGACTTTATTATTTTCGCCCTGTAGACACTGTGCGTGGCGGTGCTTAACTTTTAATTGTAATCATAAAAGGAGCCGGGCAATGCACGAGGAGAAAAGAAATAACATTCAAGAGGAGAAACGTCTGACAACGAACGGCGGATCGAGATTTGTTTACGTACTTATCAGTCTAGGTCTTGGAGCCGTCGGCGGACTGATGGCGGCGCTTCTCGTCGATAAACAGCCGCGCGAGTTTCGTGAACGTGGTGGTAAAAGCCTTGATTATCTGAAACGCCAGGCGGACAAGCTGCGCCAGACTGCGGAGGTGATCCTACAACAAGGAAAAAAGCTCATATTTTGTAAACCCTCCGATTCGGTCGTTCACTCAACGGAGGCTGAAAAGCAGGCCTATCAGGAAGATAGGCGGGAAAACTTGGGAGGCTAAAGACGAATCGTTTAGCTGGTGTTGAGTCTTGGGAATGCGGTGAGCGGATCGGCCGTTTCACCTCAAAACACGAAGGAATACATTACGATGCGTATCATGCTGATGCAGTTTTTTGGAATCGCTCTCGTCGTTCTCAGCATTGTGGCTTTCGCCTACCGCGGGATTCCTTATACAAGCCGTGAGAAGGTGATCGACCGTGATCCCCTAACAGCGACCGTTGACAGCCAGAAGGTCATCCCGATATCACCATTATTGATCGGGTTAGCGCTTGTAAGTGGCGCCGTGCTGATCGGGGTGGGATCGAAGAAGTCCTAAGAAGCAAAGCCAGCTAGCCTATCGGTGGAGCAGCCGACCAACTTTGCGGTTCGTCATCAATCACAACCACCAAGCAGATCGATCTGATGAATTTCCATCCAACGTGGCTGGCGCGTGCGGACAAGCTGATTCCGGAGGAATGAGACCGAAATCATGACCCGTTTACAATGAAGAAGTACCTTGTGGCCCTTCCGTCCGGTTGTTTTCGAGAACTCGGTGATCCGCTGAGTTCTAAGCAACTCATCGACTGTGGTGGTGAAAACTGTTTCCGGCAACTGATTCAATAATGACGTAAACCCTCCTGGCTATTCGCTCACCCATGCAGGCTGAATGTTCTCATCAATCCACCGCACAGCTTCCTGCAGCGCAAAGCCGTCGGCTTCGTCCTCTGTGCAAAAAACCTGATCCAGACGATCATAATGCAATGGAGCAGCATTCGATCTTTTGTCGGCGCTCGGTCGCGTCAAAGAATAGCGGGGAATCCACCCGCTGCTTTGCGACAATTGAAAGGATTCCCCCCGAATCAGACAGTCCTTATAAGATACGCTGTTTTTCATCTGTCGCCTCTTTGGATCATTCGAAACACCTCCGGTCACTCACTCGATCTTCAGAGCTATTCCTAAAGGCACCTTGACATCGCCGATGTTGACCGCCGTTTTCAAACTCGCTGGTTGCCAATTTTCAATCGTTTGTTTCGGCAGCGCGGCGGTGGTCGCCGCGTTCATACGCCGTACTTCTGCAGCTTTAAGAAGATATTGGACACCGCTGCCGTCGGCGAGAGTCACGGCTAATACCGCATCCGGGCCATCGTCGTTCGCAAAAGTTTGAATTGCGCTGATTTGCTTTGACACAGTCGTTGTCTTGACTGTATCGGAATACAGAAACCATGCTGATGCGATGAACGCGATTAGCACTAACCAGCTATACCGGCCGACTGTTTTTTGGCGCTGCAAAATCCGCGCTCGCTGCAGCTGGAAGAATCGATAATTCGCATGCCGTTCAGCCGCCAGCTTGTGGATCGGATCCGCTTCAAGCGAATATTGAGGTTGGTCGTGAACGATGTGAAAACTGTTTAAGACAATCCCAATAACGCTCAAGGCAATGGGAATGGCAATAACTGCTAAAGCACTCAAGGCATTTTCCCTTTCGTGGCCGGAGCTGACGGCCGTTCGTTGAAGGGCTGGGGAGCGGGGGCTTACTTGAAGGATTTCAGGTAACCGAAGACGGCAACCCTATGCGTTTGGTAGGCGCAGTAAAGCCTACGTCAATTGGGTCGGTATAGCAAGGTAGTGCGCCCGGCATTAACAATTCAAGCGTTCATCGAATCGTGCAGTCTGCAGCGCTGCGTTCAGCGCCGCTCCACCGTTTGCTGGGTTCGCTGCTCGCGCCGATAGAGAACGAAAACTAACCAGCTTTTGATTCTTCTCATCGTATAGGCCCAACCTTAGCGATCTGATACTCGTCTTGAGTGTGATGGTCGGGGCTGTTTGAAGGGCCGGAACTTCATTGTAGCATTGCTGCAAGTTGTAATTAGGGATAGCGGGCCGAACATGGTGAATGTGATGCAGGCCAATATTGCCAGTGAACCACTGTAGTATTTTCGGCAGCTTGAAATAGGAGCTACCGTATAGCGCAACGCTCATTGGATCCCAATTTTCGCGACGCACCCAGTATACATCTTCGAACTGATGCTGAATGTAAAACAACCATAGTCCAAGGCCGCCGCCGACTAGAATAATTGGCAATTGAACTCTTAAATATGTCTGCAATCCAATCGTCTGGCTCGCCACTGCCACCACGAGCAAAAGCGCCAAGTTCGTTATGAGCACGCTCCTCCGTGCGGCTTGGGAAGCACCTTTTTTCGAAAATCTCTGGAACACTAAAAACAGCAGGGCTGCTCCCGGGCCGAACAGAACAATAGGATGCCGATAAATACGGTAACCGATCCGCTTTAGTCGAGATGCAGTCAGATATTCTTTCGTCGTGAGTGTCCAAATGTCGCCGACTCCGCGCCGATCCAAATCTCCCGAGGTGGCGTGATGCCTATTGTGGGCATACCGCCAATCATCAAACGGGGTGAAAGTCAAAATACCGGTGACGTAGCCGAGAATTGTATTTGCCCGGCGCGAGGCAAAGAACGACCCGTGGCAACAGTCGTGGAAAAGAATGAAAACGCGTACGAGAATCCCTCCCGCCAAGACAGCAAGCGCCAGAGTGATCCAGTAAGAATAGCCCCGCTGGACAATGACAATCATTAGCGCCATAAGCACGATGTACAAGCCTAAAGTATTGAAGAGTTGCCAGACCGCCTTTGGCAAATTCGATTTTGCATACCTCGAGACGATTGGGGACCAAGCCGGTTTGGTGGTTCTGACTTCGGCACGAGTGATGCCGGCGAAATGTTTTTCTCGCGTATCGTCGAGTGTTAGATGTCTGATCATTCTGGAAAGTAGCCCGAGTTTCTGCGCGCGCATGAAGTCTCCTTCGTGTGTTTTGATGGTATCGTATCCGGATGAAGACGGCAGTGCCGTGATTATTGGGTGGGTTGCACGGTCGAGCGCTTTTTTTGTCGCTTTGAGCGTGCTGGCCGGAATCGTTGGTGTTGTCAGAGAGGATTTCTTTTTTTTAAGTTGAGAACTTTGTCTATCTTTTCCTCTGTCGCAGTTCTACTCTCTCCCGTTACTTCGGAAATCTCGCAAATCAGCAACTTCTTTGCCCTCTCCAGGGTTTGTCGATCCCGCGACGGGAGTGGCTTGGCCGCGCTCAACTCACTGAGCGCGCCGACAATTTCTGCCAAATGAAATGCCGATCCGGAGGCCAAAAGTTTGGCGTGGTCGATGCCGCGCTGCCGCCAATTTATCGACGCAAGAGGCAAATTTTCTAAACGATTAAGCAATTTGGGAATTTCTGATTTAGTGACCAGACCTCGAACCGGGGTTGTCTTGACCTTATTCGAGGCGACCAAAACCGCGTCGCCGCTACCGTCCAACAGTGTTAGGCGATAGAAGCCAGTGGATTGGCCAGCGACTACTTTCGTGAGTAGTGCATCGATCAAACACGGTCCTTGAGACGGATAGACAACTTTACTTCCAACCTTAAATTGCATTGAACCTCCGTATGTCGCGCAGGCGGCGCCAATCGGCGCCAGAAACCAATAAAGCTCTACATCGCCGCTATTGCGATGAGATCACGTTAAGGATCACGTAGCAGGAAGGCGATCAGCCAAGCGTGGCTCCACGTACCTTCAGGTTAGCGCACTGTGAGCCGATTCAGAAACGACGATTGTTCACTATTGGACTAACTTCTTTGAAATTTAGGCGATCTGAGCGAGATAATCGGTAAGTTTTTTTTCCTTGATAACGAAGAACCGATCCTTATTGGTCTCGATCAATCCAAGATTATGAAATCGCTGCATAAATAAGCTGATTCGGGGCCGCGTGGTGCCGACCATCTCGGACAGCTCTTCGTGCGTGATCTTGAGCTCGATTCGAATGCTGCGTGGGTCTTTCTTGCCCATAGTGCGAGCCAGTTGTAATAGCGTTTGGCCGAGCCGTTGCTCGCTGTCGACGGTCACCAGGTTGGCGATGACTTGCTGCTGATCGGCAATACGAGCGGCCAGATAGCGCACGAAGCCCTCCGACAGCGAATCGCGTGTCAGCCGCGCAAAAAACTGCGAGCATGGAATCTGTTTGAGGACTGTTGTTTTCATAGCCGTTGCGGTTTCCAAGCGCGCGCCTAGGCCACTCAGGCACAGCTCACCGAAAATATCTCCATCGCTATAGATCGCCAGAAGGCACTCCTTTCCTTCGGAAGAGAGCATGAGCAGTTTTATTTGGCCGGTCTCGATAAAATAAACCATTTCATCTTGATCGCCGGAGTTGTAGACGTTGGCATGGCGCGCGATCCTGACGGCGCGGCTATTAACGGTTTCGCGCTGCAAAGAATCGCGCAATTGCCGCTTGAAATTGTCCAATTGAGGAGTCTCTTGGATCATAATTCCGGCTCCTTAAGTGAGAGAGATCTGTCCAAATTAGACAATATCTGGCGCTATCCTATCGGTCTGTTCAAGCGCCAAAAGCATAGCCTGAATACTCCCCGTGGCCATGGCAATACTCGTATCCGCGGCGCCATAATACAGCCGCACAGTGTCGCCATCGGGAGCGATCGTTGTGCCACATGGAAAAACCACATTGTCGACGTCGCCGCGCCGCTCATAGATTTCTTCCGGTCCGAAGATCCACTCATCGCCTCGTTTGAGACAAACTTCCGGTTTCATTAAATCGAAAAGCGCGAGCCCCAGCCGGTAAATCGCCCCGGCCGCTGTCTGGCGTACCCCATGATAAATCACCAACCATCCCCGAGGTGTTTGTATCGGGGGCGGCGATAGTCCGATCTTGTTGGCATCCCACCACGCCCCTCGGCGCGCTTCGAGCATGAACTTATGGCGACCCCAGTGGTAAAGGTTCTCTGAGAATGAGATCCACATATGTGCACGGGGCGCACTCACCGGCCGATGGATCAGCGCCCACTGGCCGTCGATCCGATGGGGAAGCAGCGCGGCATCTTTATCTTCCGGCGCCATAATCACACCCAAGCGCTCGAATTGGCTAAAATCCTCGGTAAGCGCCAGAGAGACACCCGGACCGTCACGCGTGTACGCCGTATAGACGATGGCGTATTTCTTGAGCTCCTCGACGTAGGTGATGCGTGGATCCTCAACGCCCCATAACTCTTCGGGAAAATTTATGGGATCGGCTGCAAATGTTGGCCG
Source organism: Binatia bacterium (assembly GCA_036558765.1). Classification (GTDB taxonomy): domain Bacteria; phylum Desulfobacterota; class Binatia; order UBA9968; family UBA9968; genus DP-20. Next base: position 6,377 of record DATBEY010000195.1, read on the forward strand.
GGAATCGATTTGCCAGTTATCCATGCCGTTGACGGAACGCGCCACAGTCAAGTGGGAGAGACCTCGGCGGTCCTCCACGCGGCATAAAAGCAAGGTCGTGCCATCGGGCAGCAATGTGGCGCCGGGATTGAAAACGCTATTTACCGCGTAAGGCCAGTCGCTGGCGGTCAGAATAGGATTGTCCGAATGCCGACTAAACAGCTCGAGATGCTGGTTCCTCATTCAGGAAAGTGCCTCCACAGGTTGCAATACGTGGTCCGCCAGGCGGAGTTCCAGCAGGGCTTGAAGAAATGCGAGCGTAGACTCCGCGCCTTGATTCTCATTGGCACGATCAGGATGCAACCCATCTCGACAGCCCCCGGTCATCGGGTCGTAGATGGGAATGTTCAAATCATTGCGTCCGAGAAACCATTCGAACGCTCGTCGCGCTTCCTTTCGCCAGCGCTTGTCTCCTGTGACGCGGGCGGCCTCGAGACAGGCGGACACCATAGTTTGAGCTTCCACTGGCTGTTGATCGAATCGTGCACGTTTAGCGCCCTGATGATAAAACCCGTTGGAGCCGATCGGCACAAAATGTCCTCCTGCCTCGTCGCCGCGTTGCAAGTCGGCGAGCCAGCTGAGCGATTCCAACGCGGCACCGGTCATCGGTTCATTCGACATCGCCTGGCCGCTTATGAACAACGCATGAGGCAATGCCGCATTGCAGTAGGTTAGGCCTTCTTCATACCAGCGCCAATGATCAGAGCGATTGGATTGGTATAGCGCCAACAGACGCCCCGCCAGTTCGTCTCGAACTTGGCTCGCTCTTCGATCGCCTGAAAAGCGCTTTAGGTATTCGTGAATGCCCATCAATGAAAAAGCCCAGGCCCGTGGGCTGGTGGTGTCCACAATTGCCGGCAACGCCTGCTCGAACAACCAGCCGGCCATGCTGTGAAGAGCGGGCGTGTTCGAACGGCCCAAGACGGTGCCAAGAGCGCACAGGGCCCGGCCATAACTATCGTCAGAACCGCCTTCTTCCCGCCAGCAACGCTGATAATCCATAAAATTGCGAAAGCGGCCGGTCTCGGCGTTGAACGCGTACCAAACGAAGGCTAGGTAGCGGGAGGCCAGTTCCAATGCTTCTTCGTTGCCGATTTCTTCGAGCAGAGTGCTCACCATCAGCGCCCGCGCATTGTCATCGGTACAATATCCCTCGTGATAGTTGGGAACCGTGAAAATAGCGTGCTGCAGCATGCCCGTGTCGTCCGCCATATGGCGCAAGTGATCGAGCTTCAGGGGCGGCAAGTCGCCCTGATATTCGTCGAGTGCCCTGACGATTGGGCCGGGCGGCGTAAAGTGCCGCCGTTCGGCGCGCGCACGCGCAAAAGTTTTCATGTAGCGTCGCGCCACTTGCGGCCAGATCATCGTCCTGCCATGAAGATAGGCGCGTTTGCGCATGGCATGGCGCTTCGCTTCATTGTCTAAAAGATCGATGACTTGCTCTGCTAATGCTGTCGGATTGCTGAAAGGCACCAGTGCTCCGCGTTCGTCGGCCAGCATCTCTTCAGCGTACCAATAGGGCGTCGAAAGCACCGCCTTGCCCGCGCCAAGCGTGTACGCCAAGGTGCCCGAGACGATCTGCGCCGCATTCAGATAGGGCGTGATGTAAATGTCCGCCGCACTGATGAAGTTAACGAGCTCCTCCAATTCGACGAACCGGTTATAGAAGATGACCTGGTTCTCGACTCCTTTCTCTTGGGCCATCCACTGTAAAGACAGTCGATAGGTTTCGCCTTCGTGGCGCAAAACGTGCGGATGGGTGGCGCCCAGGATGATGTACACGACGTTTGGATAACGAGCCAAAATAGTAGGCAGAGCAGCGATGACATTTTCAAATCCCTTGTTTGCGGAGAGCAGTCCGAAACTAAGTAGAACGATCTTGCCCTCGACGCCAAACAGGTCTTTGTGAAAACTCGGATCCACAAACGGCACATCCGGAATACCATGGGGAATGATATCGATCTTGTTCGACTCGACGTGATAAATCTCGCGCAGAAATTCCGCGCCGCGTTCGCTCATCACGACCAACCGATCCGACTCCGCGGCGACTTCTTGGAGCACGCGCCGTTGGTCCGAGTCGGGCTTTTCCAAGACGGTATGCAAGGTCGTGACTATGGGCATGCGCAACTCACGTAATAGAGCGAGAATATGACTTCCCGCGCGGCCACCGAAAATCCCGTACTCGTGCTGTAAGCAGACCAGATCGACGTTGTTGGTGTGCAAGAAGTCGGCGGCTCGGAGATAAGAATTGATGTCTTTCTCGATCAATTCGAACCGCACGCGTGGCGGATAAGCGTAGCCGCTCTCAATGTCGTTGACGGGTACCGCGATGCATGTTCTGTCGGGGAATTCGGTGGCAATAGCTTCACATAGGTCGGTAGTGAACGTCGCAATGCCGCATTGCCGCGGCAGGTAATTACCGATGAAGGCAATCCGATCCCCTTCTGACTGATTCGTATAGCGCACCACAGTAAAAACCTCCTGGGTATTGGTCAATTTGTTGGGTAAAAACACAAAGAGGCGGTGCCCATGGGGACCGCCTCTAAGAGACTCGGTCATATTGGACCGAGCATGTGCTAATTGGACTTCGGGATGCCAACCTTTACATCGGTCACACTATAACAGAATTGGCGCGTAAAGATAGCGCGACGCTTTTCGGCAATTTGTTTGGTTGTAGCTTCATCGACTAATAAGATGTCCGCTTTGTTGACTGACTCCCGAAACCCTTGCTGATCATTGGTTGCTGGGCATCACTTCCCTTTTGCCGCGCTCGCGAGTGCGGATTTGATGATGCCGCGGATCGTATCGAGATCTTCGATCCAGGTTGGATTCAACCAGAGGAACTTGCCACCTTTCACTCGCCGCGCCCTTTCATTGACTTTTTCTTTTGAGATATCCTCTCTCAACGAATCGTAAAGGCCACCGGTTTTCTGATTGGCGTCGAGCCACGCCGTTTGACCGTCGCGCGATAAAAGCCAGTTGATCGCGACTTTCGCCGCGGCGGGATGAGGAGCACGATTGAAATAGCTCAAGGTGCCGTTGTAGGCGGTCACTGAAGATCCTTCTTTGAGCGAACCTGGTAAAAATTGCGCAAGCGGCAGCCCTTGCATCATCGCCGTATCTACATCGCGTGCCCCGATACCGAACGCATACTTTCCTGAGCTCAACCAGTCGAGCATCTGTTCGTTGGAGCGGACGATTGAAATATCGGTCTCCGCATGGAGCCGACGAATAAATTCCGCGCCGAGATCCGGCTGTCGATAGAAAAATATCTGCGCCGCGCTGACGGGCCCGGACACGAACGGATCCACTGAAACGATTTTTCCCTTCCATTTCGCGCTGAGCAGATCCCAGTACGATTTGATCTCCGCCGGATTGACCAACTTGGTGTTGAAAGTGATTTCGCCGCTCCGCGGCGTCCCTTCGAAAACGAAGATGTAGCGGTTCTCCGGATCGTCGTAATGGTGTTTGCCCTCATACCAGCCGGACGGGTCGACAACCTCCGGTAAAACCAGCAACGGCTTGATCGGCTCCAGAATCTTTGCTCGATGAAACACTGTCAACGGCGAGATATTCCCGGAGATATAAAGATCCACCGCGAACTTTTCCGCGCGACGCTCGCTCATGACCCGCTGGCTCAGCTCGGGGCCTCTGCCGGTCGCGGTGACGACTTTGATTTTGGGGTATTTTTTCTGAAAGCTCCCTCGGAATACCGGCTCGAAAGCCTGGGTCATGTATATCACCAGCGCGCCTTGGTCTTCCGCGGCCTTGACCGTTTGCTCCCAATCCACTTGCCATGCAGCGCGCGACTCCGCCGCGCTAGAAATGTTATACGGCAGAAGCACCAAAGCCATGATCAGCAGCATAACGACTCGAATCTGCTTCAATGTACGCAACTCCTTGCTTGTGGCAACGAGAAAACCATTGGAAAAGATTCCCCGGCCGCACCAGAGTCTGTGAAAACTACTCCGTTCGTCCTTCGACCTGCTCAAGATGACCGGCTCAGTACTGGACCTATCAGACCCTTAAACCGCTCGCGGTGAGCCCGTCGAACCATGAGGGGGAATAATCTCTTGCTCGAATGACCATAGTCAAGTTTGTCATCTCGAACAACGTGAAAGATCTTTTCTCAATTGATCATACGCGCCGCTACAAGTTCTGGAGAACAGCGGCTTAGAGCCTTTCCCCTTCGACGGGGAAAGGTTGGATAGGGGTGCCTAACTGGCTGCATCGAGCTGCTGGATTTTTTTCGTTAGGAAGAGCTGTTCCGACTTGAGCGTCGCCAACTCCAGGGC
>DATBEY010000196.1:0-5623 GCA_036558765.1 Binatia bacterium
TTACATCCCGCAGGCGATGACCCACGGGACTCTCGATTGCGACGACAAAGCAAAAAGCGACGAGTTCTTGGCCAACGTGCTGGGACTCTCGATCATCGGCGGCGGGCGCATGTCGACTTACATTACGGTACCGACCGGGCCCTGGTACGTTGTCGTGCTGCCGACGAAGCACCGAGATTATCTCTCGGAAGCGAACCGATTTACGCTTCAGGTCGCCACTCCCGAAGAAGTCGAAGACGCGCACAAACAGTTCTGCAGGAAAGGCAAAGAGCTTGGGATTACCGATTTGAGAGAGCTCCAGACCAACGGGCGCGCGCACTTTCTGTTGAGCGACGTCAATAAAAATTGGTGGGAGATTACATCGTGATTCCTCTTTCCTGACGGCGACGTACTTTTGCGTCGTCATTCCGGGCAAGCTGGCGGTAGCTAGCGCGACCCGGAATCCAGGATTTTGAAAATTGCCTGGATACCGGCTTTCGCCGGTATGACATCTGGTTGTAACGGGTTAAGGCGCAGAGGCAGTATTAGTAAATTCGTTTCAAGCTTTGGCGAACGCGTCGATTCCCGCCTGGACGATCTGCCGATCGACTGCCGCCGGCGCGCCGCTGCAGCCGACGCCGCCGATGCACTGACCTTCGACCGCAATCGGCAAGCCGCCTTCGATGCTGATGAACCAACCGGGACCCACGGCAAGAGTTTGCGCGAGCACCTGGTGATCCGGAATCTCGGCTCCATCCCGACCCTTCTTTCCTGTCGCTGCGGTGGTGAGCGCCGCACAGCGCGCCTTGGTCTGCGCGATCAGCGTATTATGCGTCCGGCCATTGGTCATGCGCTTGAATGCCATCAGGTGTCCGCCAGCATCGACTACACAAATGCTGACGATCTGTTTCAGCTCCTTCGCCTTGTCGATCGCTGCCCTGACGATGATGTCGCAGCCTTCCTCGCTGAGTTTTAACGACGGCACGGTTTTCATATTGTCCTCCTTTGTCGCGATCAGTAGTTGAAGCTCGCCGGCGCGGCGAGTGCGTTGGTTTTCGGTCGTAGAGTGGCGATCCGATTTTGGCCGAGCCGATCAAGAAAAGCTTCGTGGTCAGCCAGATCGAGCACCCACTCTCGCAACCAGCGCTCGAAACCTTCACGCGTGCGGCTTGCCCGGTGGTATTCGAAGTAGAAGTCATCGTCGCGGCGCGCATAGCCTTGCGTCGGCGAGGGATACGCGCCCAACGGTTGCGCCACGACGCTCGATACGACGAAGCCTAGAACGACGGTGCGATTGGGATCGCTGAGAATGACTGCGTGGTCCACCACTTCCTCGCAAGTGATAATGACTTTTCGTGCGGCCAGTGCCGCCTCGCGCATGACGCCGAAATTGCCCCAGACGTGAGCGTTGCCGTCGGGGTCGGCCCGCTGCACGTGCAGAATTGTCAAATCCGGACGAATGGCACGGACGGCGATTAACTGCTCGCCGGTGAACGGGCAATGCATCCGGCTGAATTGCTCGCTTTCGGCGAAATCGCTTCCCTGAATCGTGCGAGTCGGCAGGAATGGAACTCCCATCGCACCCGCTTGAAGACTGAGACCGATGGTGAAGTTCGAGTGCTCCTCGATCTCGATCGGGCGTGGAATCCCCGATTCGGCAGCACGGCGATAATTGTGGCCTAGCCCCGCAGCGACATTTCCCACCCATGATGCGATGATTTTTTTGACGCAACCGGCGCCGATCAACTGGTCGAATTGCATGTCCGAGATGGGTGCAACCAACGTGAGATTCTTTCTATTCTGGCGAATGATCTCATGGCTGGCGGCGAAAGGTATCAGAGATTCCAACGCGCAACCCATCGCGATCGTCATGCCGTCCTGTACATCGCGCTCGATCGCTTCACGGAGGCTGCGAAGTTTGCTCATGGAACGATTTTTTATCTGCTTGGCATTTTCAATTCAATGCTCGGCAGCTAATTGACAGATTCGCGCGGTATTCGTAGGTTGGCGGAAGGTGATGCAAGGAGGCTTTCGTCGATGGTTTGTAGCCGATGCGGCGCGCAAGTCGCGCCGGTGGACAATTTTTGTAGAAACTGCGGCATAAGGTTGAGCCAATCTGCTGGAATAAGTGCAGCCGATGCAAGTTCCAGGACCGAACGTGAGCAACCCATTAGTACCACCGCAAGCTCGTCCAGGGCGAAGAGCGTCCCATTCGGAGCGCGTCGCGATGCGGCGCTGCCGCGAGGGCGCGAAAGCAAAGGCAGTTATTTAACCACCATCTTTTTTGGTCTTGTCCTCCTGATTGCGATTGCAGCCGCCGGCGTTTATTTCGGAACGGACCTGCTCAAAGAACCCGGTAAATCGGAACGACCGTTTGGTGCAGACGCGCCAGGCTCTTTAGCGCGGGAAGAGATCAATCGCGCGGGTGAACCGGTTGACAATCGTCCCGCGTCGTCTGCCCAGTCGCCCGAGCCGTCGCCATCGGCTCCCCTCGAGCCGTCCGACCAATATCCGAATGTGGTTTCGAGGCCGCGGCCTAATACCGAAGCATCCGAGCCTTCTCCCCGTAAAGCGCCGCCCCAACCCGACGAGCAACAATCTAAGGGTACCGCGCGTTCGGCCAAGCTTCCCGCTTCAGCGCCGACATCCCGGCGGGCTTCGGGAGCTGGAGCGTATGAAACCAGAGACTCGACGCCACTCTTTGAGTCGCCGTCTTCTGCTTCCCGGGTCGTGGCCAATATTCCCGCGGGAACGCGGGTCGAGGTGGTGAGCTCGAAGGGCGACTGGTTGGAAGTTCACTCCAGACGAGGCAATCCGCCCGGTTTTATTCGCCGCCAAGACGCAAAATTCTTGGAGAAAACGGATTAAAAATTTTCTCAACAATTAATTTGGAATTTTAATTAACTCGCCGGCCCGCGCTCAACGTAAAATTATCGCGGTGTATATAGACGTGGCCCGTATCTCTTTTCTGGATCAGCTCTTCGAGTAACTTCACAAGCGGCTTGCGCGCGTCTAAATATTCTTTTCTCGGCGGCGCGGACTTGAGCGCGTCGACAAATTCCGGTCCCGCATAGTAGCGTAAGATGAGCTCTTCATCCGAGAGATTCGGTCCGCCGTACTTTTTTCGCACGTCTTCCAGAGAAACGTTCGGCACCTCGAAGTTTTCCATTTCCCGGGCGCGCGGACGATTCAATATTTTTGCTTTGACGTCAGGGTCCATGTATTCCGCTCCTTCTTGTCCCCACAGTCCGAGCGCATATTGAATCACCTGATCGGTGACTTCTTTATAGCGCTCGCCCGTCATTATGTTGATGGCGGCTTGGCTGCCGACGAACTGAGCGAAAGGGGTGACCATGATCGGATAGCCGAGCTCGGCGCGCACCTGGACGATTTCGTCGAGCACGTTTGGCATCTTGTCTTCTTTGCCGAGCATCTTGAGCTGGTGGCGCAGGTTGGAAATCATTCCGCCCGGAACTTGATGCCGGTACCAGGTTTCGTCGTATTCCCGTGGCGCTCCGACGGGCAAATTTTCTTCCTCGACGATACGGCGGAAATGCTGTTCCACCGGTTCCAAAACTTTTTCGTTGACGAGCACTTTATAACCAAGGGCGCGCAGGTTTCTGACGACATTGAAAATCGACGGCTGCGCCGAGCCGTTGGCAAGAGGCGGCACCGACGTATGCACGATGCGAACGCCTTGTTTGACGACCTCCAGGAGATTAAACGGCGCTAGGCCGTTGTTGCAATGCGCGTGGAATTCCACCGGCACAGCGCCAGCGTTGTCGAGAATCAAACGCGCCAGGGTACGAGCGCGCTCCGGCGTGAGCATACCGCCCACGTCCTTGTAGCAAAGCCGATAGGGTTTCAGTGCCGCGGCTTCGCGCGTTTTGCGCGCGTAGTATTCATCGGTATGCCGTGGCGAGATCGAATAAATGATATTCACCACCGATTCCATGCCCAGTGCTTTCAGGTCGGCGACTTCCTTACTCAGCACCTTGTAATCGTTCCAGGGATCGGACAGTCGAGTCACCGTAATGCCGTAGTGTACGACGCGCTCGATGATCAGGCGCGGAATACAACGCGGGGTCAAAGTGAAGCCGCTGTTGAGGCCGCCATGATAGCGGAGCTGGGTATTCTTGATTTCTTTCTGGCCGTAACGCACCCAGTCCCAGGGATTATCGCGCTGCTCGCGCACGACTTTCTTGAAGCGCCCGCTGACGAAAAACTCCATGCCGTCAAAACCGGCGCGGTCCATATGGCGTAACACCGGATGCATCATGCCGGTGCTCATGTTGTGCGCCCAGAGGCTGGTGTTGCCGTCGCGCAAGGTAGTATCGATGATCCGGATCTCGTCGTCCATAACGCGTTCCTCCAAAACGACTCTCTTCTGAATAGCGCATCCGGTGACGATCAAACAAGCGACGAATGCCGTGGGTTATCCGCATCCATGAGTCTGAGAGAAAGATTTCTCGCTCTGCTCGGAATGACATAATCAACGTTTGTCATCTTTTTATTGACAGTTTGTTGCCTGAGCGGATATGAGAGCGCGAGGAAACAGCGGAGGAACATATGCCAGTAATGTTTGCTAGAGCCTTGAGATTCCAGGCGGTCCTCGTGATGATCGGGCTCTTCGGCTCGCTCGATCTGGCTTTAGCGCAATCAAAGAAACTCAAGCCGCTACATATTGCGCTGGCGAATCATTCCGTGAGCATGACAGCGATCTACGTCGCCAAGCACTTGGGCATTTTCGCGGGCTATGGATACGATGCGCGAATCCTGGTGCTCGAACCGCGTGCAGGAATCGGCGCGTTGCTTTCGGGCGACCTCGATTGCTATTCCGCGATCGGCTCGACAGCGCGGGCGGCGTTGCGCGGCGCACCGGTTCGGGTCGGCTTGGTCTCGCTGAATCGTTCGGACTTCATTCTCGTGGCGAACAAGGACATCAGCAGCATCGAGCAATTGCGCGGGAAAGTGATTGGGGGTTATACGCCTCAGGGTACAGTGAATGTCGTGCTCGCTGAGGTTTTGCGCCGGAAGGGCCTACGCACCGAGGAATACAAAATTGTCAACGCGGGAACGGCCCGCGCAGCAGCGCTGGCGAGTGGTACGGTTCCAGCGGCGATGCTCAACAGCGTCGAAACGGTTCGTTTGTTGAAACAGGGCTTTCACGTGCTCGCTCGGGCTGCAGATGAGATCGAGTTACCGCAAAGCGGTCTGGGAATGTCCGTGGCGGGGCTCCAGTCACGGCGCGAATTCTTGCGGCCGGTGGTGCAGTCGGTGCTCGAGGCAACGAAAATTATCGTCAGCCAAAAAGATAGAACCGTATCGGTTCTGATGAAGCAATTGTCGATCAATCAAGAGGAAGCCGCATTCATCTACGATGCGATTTACAAAGGCTGGGCTGTCGACGGCAAACCGACGCCGGGCGCGTTAAAGTTGGAATTGGAGCTCGATCAAAAAGACGCCGGCTTGAAAGAACCGCCGAAACCGGAGCAGATTTATGATTTTTCCCTGCTCGATGAAGTGACAAAAAGATGACCGACGGCGCGTATAGCGGATCCTACGATGTACTTCGCCTCGAATGACAACAAAGCCGGGTTCAATGGAAATACCTCAAAAGCATCACCCCCGAATGCTTTAATCG
>DATBEY010000197.1:0-5938 GCA_036558765.1 Binatia bacterium
GCAACTTTTGAATGTTGTGTGTGCCGAATACCAGGTCGAGGTGCGGCACGCGTTTGAGCAGGTTTTCGCCTTCCTGTTGGGCCACACAGCCGCCGACGCCGATCACCACGCCGTCGCGATCCTGCTTGAACTCCCTCCAGGTACCGAGGGCGCTGTAAACTTTCTGTTCTGCTTTTTCGCGCACGCTGCACGTGTTCAGTACAATCAGGTCGGCCGAATCGATGGAATCAGTCTGCTCGTAACCGCGGCGCGCCATGACGCGGAAGATGCGTTCCGTATCGTACTGATTCATCTGGCAACCGTAGGTCTGGACGTAAATCTTTTTCGTCATGGCACGATCAGATCGACAATCTTATAAAGCTGATTGATGCTGCGGCACTCTTCCGCGATGTGACAATACGGCACGTAACGCGGCATTTCGCTGTCGCCGATGCCCCAGGTCATTCGGCTCTCCGGATTGAGCCAGATCAGCTGCTTGGCTTTCTCTTGAAGCTCCCGCAATACCCAATCGTTCGGCCGGTTGTAGTTGTTGCGCCCGTCACCGATGATCAACACCGTGGTTTTGCCGTTCACCGCGGAAAAAAAGTTTTTATAGAACTGCTCGAAGGCGCGACCGAAATTGGAGTGCGAAAACACGTCCACGACATCGCCCTTGAGAGCAGCCTCGACAGCGGTTTGAATATCATTGGCCTCGAATAGTTGCGTCACTTCGCCGATCTCGGCGACGAAGACGAAGCTGCGGACCTTGGAATAGAGATCCTGGATCGAATAGACGAACTGCAGCATGAAACGGGAAGCATTCAGCACCGAGTCCGAGATATCGCACAAGACCATCACCTGCGGTTTGGTTTTTTTACGCCGATCAAGCCGGATATGAAACGGCACACCACCGTATTGAAGATTAGAGCGCAGGGTTTTTTTTATGTCGAAGCGGCCCCGCGCCGCTTTTTTTCGTCGCACCGAAAGCCGGTTTTTGAGACGTTGCGCGAGACGAGCAACCGCTTCGTTCATCTGCCGAATATCGTCTTCGGTATAGAACGCAAAACTCTTATCGGCCAACGCAGCGCGCTGAGAAGAGTCTCTCGGTTCCAATCCGCGCTTGCGTTGTTCCTGCTGAATGACCTCGCGCAAAAGCCGATTGAGATCGCGCATGCGCTCATCGAGATAGCGCAGCACATTTTGCAGATCTTCACCGTTTTCGCCCAACGTCTGGAGCATGCCCTTGAACCGTTCGATCTCGCTCTGCACGCGATCGAGCTGCAAGCGCGCCGCCATGCGCGTGTACGGCGTATAACGAAAGCCATCCGGCAGGCCTTGCTCCATCTCCTGCTGCATGGCGTCGCGTAACAAGCGCTCGAGGTCGCCGCGATCGTTATTGAGCAACGCACGGGTAAGCTGCGACAGCTCGCCCTCCATCTGCTTCACCAGACGCTGCAGCTGATCGAGCATTGCCTGGAATTGCTCGGGCGTTAATCCCAGCTCTTCCATGATTCGGCGATCGATGGCGTCGAGCGCCTGGCCGATGCCTAAAAAGAAATAGTCGAACAGCTCTTCGAAGGGTTTAACGTCGCTCGCGCGTTTGACCAGCGTGCTTCGCAGCGTATGGCGAAACAACGCCGGATCGGCGATACCGACCAAGTCGAGGGCGCGAAATGCATCCATATTTTCCGCAAGCGATACACGAATGCCGTTTCGTCTCAGCACGCTGGCAAATTCAATCAGACGATCTTCCATGTGCAAATCGCGGCTGGAGCTTCTAGTGCAGGTGGTCTTTTTCGGCGCTTCCGGGCGCACCGCGCTGGGCTTGTTTTTCCGCCAGGTAGGCTTTGAGTTCCTGATGCGCTTTGCGGATATCGGCCTCGTACTTGATCAACGTCGAAAGCGTCTCCGCGACGAGTTCCTGATCAAGCTGCTTGACGTTAAGTAAAGTCAGCGCGCGCACCCAATCGAGCGTCTCGCTGATGCTCGGCGTTTTCTTCAAATCCAGTTTTCGTAGCCTGTGCAGCAGCCGCACCACTTCTTCGGCGAGTCGATCGCCAACATGGGGCACCTTGAGCTTGATGATTTCCATCTCGCGCTCTGCATCGGGAAAATCGATATAAAGGTGCAAACAGCGGCGCTTGAGTGCGTCGGACATTTCTCGGCTGTTATTGCTGGTCAAAATGACCAATGGAATGTGTCTGGCCTTCAGCGTGCCGATTTCCGGCACCGAAATTTGAAAATCACTTAAGACTTCCAGCAAAAACGCTTCGAATTCCGCATCCGATTTGTCGATTTCATCAATTAATAGGACGCACGGTTTTTCGGAAAGTAATGCGCGCAACAACGGCCGTGGCAGCAAAAAACGGTCGGAAAAAAAGACGCCGTCCTGATTGGCGATGCAATCCACCGCTTCTTGCAGAGTTTGCGATCCTTGCAGAATATCACTGATTTTTTCTTTGAGGATCTGTGTGTAAAGCAGTTGCTTGGCATATTCCCATTCGTAAAGAGCCTTGGCTTCGTCCAGCCCCTCATAGCACTGCAAACGAATCAGTTGCATGCCGAGCGCATCGGCGAGCACTTTGCCTAGTTCCGTTTTGCCGACTCCAGCCGGCCCTTCAACGAGAATCGGCTTCTGCAAACTCGTACCCAGATAGACCACGGTGGCGACGTTTTTGTTGCAAATATACTTTTGCGCGCCGAAACCCGAGATCACATCATTGACAGACTGAAACATGGCTGCCCTTTCCAACTTTTCGAGGCTAACACAAAGCACCTATAACGACAATCAACCGGCAAGTTTGCAGATGATCGAGCCATTCGGTAAAGCTGAAAAAGTGTGTACGCTAGCCGTTTATTTTCACGCCGTCGACGATTTTCCGTTAATCATCGCCGCTAATCGCGACGAGCATTATGATCGGCCATCGGCGCCGCCGAGCCTGTTACAGACAACGCCCAAAATCATCAGCGGCCGGGATCTTCGGGCCGGCGGTACATGGTTGGGCTTCAATGAGCGCGGTCTCGTCGTTGCGATCTTAAATCGCCATATAACCGACGAGACTTCTCTACTGCCAGCTGCCCGTTCTCGCGGCGCGCTCTGTATGGACTTGCTCATGCAGAACTCGGCCGCCGATGCCACCGACTTTCTTCGCGACCATCGGATCCGCTACAATCCTTTTACGGTACTGTTTGCCGAGCCAGGCGCCGCATACGTCGCGCATAACGAAGACCGAGTCATCTTCAGTCAAAAACTCGATGCCGGACTGCACGCTTTCAGCAGCGCCGCGGATTTCGAACTCCATTCGAGCAAAGCACGGCGCGCCGAGGCGCTTTTCGCGGGGATTAAAGATCGCATGCCGCAGCTGGGTTGCGATCTGCCGCGAGCAATTGGAGCGCTGCAAGCCGTACTCGCGGATCATTCCCTTCCGGCAGGGTCGACCAATCCAGGCGACGCCATTTGCGTTCACCGTGAGACCTCCGGGACGGTATCATCTAGTATTTTGTTTTTTTCTCCGTTGAGATCGCGATTTGAGAGCTACTACTGCGAAGGCGCGCCGTGTCGTAACGTTTTCGGCGATCCGCTGGGACTGGATGTGTCGTGAGTGAAACAACCCATGCACGGGCGGCGGCCACCGTTATTCTTCTGCGCCCGGCGGCGCCGACGGGTTTTGAAGTCTTTCTGACACGGCGGCCCGAGTGGATGCGCTTTTTAGGCGGCATGTATTGTTTTCCCGGCGGTGGTGTCAACCAAGAGGATTGTTCGCCTCGGACGATAGCGCGGTGTTTGGGTGTCAGCGCACCACACGCCCGCAAAATCATTGGCGCGCAATTTCGACCGCAAGCCGCTCTGGGATTTTGGATCGCTGCGATTCGCGAGCTATTCGAAGAAGTGGGGATTCTTTTGACCGTGGGTGCTTCTGGAAATTCCCTATCGAACGATGCGATGCAAAAGCATCGGCTGGCGGAAAAGCGTGCGGCGTTGATCGCTAAATCAATCAGTTTTGCCGAGCTGCTTGAAAGCGAAAATCTTTACTGCAGCGCGTCGGCTCTGGCCTATTTTTCCCATTGGCAGACACCGGCGCAAAACTCTCTCCGTTTCGATACGCGTTTTTTCCTCGCGGCGTTACCGCCGACCCAAACGCCCGCGCCAACCTCCTACGAAGTGATACAAAGTCTTTGGCTCACCCCCGACCGGGCGATTCAACTGTTCGAACGCGGCGAGTTGCCGCTGATTTTTCCAACTTTTGCGTCGCTTCGCACCCTTGCTGATTTTGAAACCATGGAAAGCCTGTTCGATGAGTTTAGCGATCAAAACGCTACGCCATCCGCCACGCGTTGACTGAACTTCTGTCTCGCGTTGCTTTACTGCGGCTAGTTGGTTACCTTTAGCACTCCATCCGCATGATCCCGCCGAGGGACTCCGGTTGCGTCAAATGCGAACAGGCAGCTACGTGCTTCACTCCTTGCGAGGACGATTGGCCGATCTTTACTATGGCTGGCGCATGATCGCGGTCGGCTCGATGCTGCGTATTCTCGGCGGCGGGCTCTACTTTTACGGCTTCTCGGTTTTTTTCCTGCCGCTGAGTCAGGATTTGAGTCTCAGTCGTGCATCGACGTCGTTGGTCTTTTCTCTGGCCCGAGCGCAGGGGGCGTTCGAGGCCCCGATCGCCGGCTATTTTATGGATCGGTACGGGCCGCGGCCTCTAATGTTCATGGCGCTGATGATGACCGGTATCGGCCACATGATTCTATCGGGCGTGCACAGTTATTTGATGCTGCTAATTGTGTATATGGGCGTGGTATCGCTCTCATTTCACGCCGGCTTCATGGATGCACCCATGCTCATCGCCAATACCTGGTTCATCCGCAAGCGAACCATGGCCATGGCCTTGATCAGCGGTTCCATCGGCATCGGTGGATTTATTTTTACACCCATTTTGTCGGCGGTCGTTCACGCCTTCGGTTGGCGCCAAGCCGCATTCGCCTGCGGTATTGTCTTTATGGTGGTGGGTATGCCGTTAGCTGTCCTGGTTCGGCGTTCACCGGAAAGCATTGGCCTCCTTCCAGACGGCGATCGCGTTCGAGCCGCACACACCGACCCGACGCAACCCGGCCACGCAAATGAAGAAGTGAATTTTACCCTCGCGCAGGCGCTGCGCACTTCTTCGTTTTGGTTTATCGTAGGTGCGACCGCGATACGGGTGATCATTCTGAGCGCGATCAACGTCCATTACGTCGCGCTGATGGTTTGGAAAGGCGTGAGCGAGCAACGTGCCGCGTATTTTCTCGCGGCGCAGGCGTTCATGTCAGTTCCCTCTCACCTGCTCTTTGGCTGGATCGGCGACCGTCTTCCCAAGCCCAAACTAATGGCCACTTGCATGCTGCTGGCCCTGGTCTCGATGTGTGTGCTTGCGCGGGTACATTCTGAATGGGCGATTTTCATTTTCATCGCGCTTTTCAGCGTCGTCGAATCGACGTTCCCCGTCAATTGGTCGACGGTGGGCGAATACTTCGGGCGAAAAAACTTTGCCAAGATCCGCGGCTCGATGAGTTTCGTCTCCACCTGGGGGAGCGTCATCGGTCCGGTTCTCGCCGGTGCGATTTACGATCGCACGCGAAGCTACGAGCTTGTGATCTGGTCTTCCGCGGCTCTGTTGCTGATCGCTAGCCTGCTCTATGCATCGGTGAAAAAGCCCCCTTTGCCGGCCAAGGCGGGCTAATATCGGGTCTCGCATAAACCGCAATATTTGGCGCGCTCTCATAGGCCAGACTGTCCGCCGGTCGGATCCTGCCACAAGCTTCGATATTGAACGGCGACAATTCGCTCATAGGGCACTGGTTGCGATAGGTGCCCGACGGATTGGGCAAACCCGTTCATTTTTGCAATCGCGTCTGCGCTGATCACCGGATTATAGAATTCAACATCTCGGGCCACGACGTTGGCAATCAACGCAGCGGC
>DATBEY010000198.1:0-3081 GCA_036558765.1 Binatia bacterium
GTCGTTCATCGCCAACGGGAACGGCACGGGCCGATTCTTCGATGATCGATTCGGTGGTTGACCATGGCCACATGTGCGGCACCATCTTCGGCTGCGGCTGAGGCGTCATTTGGCTCGCTAACTCCCAGAGACCGTACATATTGTTGGCGTGCATGCGCTGATGAAACGCCTCACGAAATGCATCGCCTTCGGATCTAATCTCCGGTTTAGCCATATGTCCTCCTGAAACGGACCTTACCTAAGCTTCATTAGCGTAACCGAGGGCTGATTCCGATGCAATATGAGCAATTTAGACAATTCGATTCGGAAAAAAGGTGGCTCCGTTCGCCTTTGCAACGGACCCAATAACCAAACGCGCAACTATCATTCCGAGCGCCAGAGTGTGTGAAAACTCATCTCTCGCTCGTTTGTCATCTCGAACGCCAGTGAGAGATCTTGCATTTTCGCGTCGAAATGACAATTTTCACAGCGCTGTGAGGAATCCTTCTCAACGTGAGGTTTTCCCGAGCAGAAATCTTTACTTTCGTGACCTGTCAATTTCCACGCACTTCATGAATTTCGGCGACAACTCGCGCAGGCGCTCGTCCGACATGCGCCCGCTGCGTGTCATATAATCGTAGGCCAACTCCGTGGGACGAAGCTGCATTTTCTCCGCCAGTCGCTCATACCAGTAAGAACTGGCATTCGCCGCGCCGAGAATTTTTTCAACCACCGGACGGCGTTCGCGCTCGAAGATCGCCAGCGCGCGCGGGACATCTTCGCCGGCCTCGGCGAAAGCGCGATCGAGTGCGATGGCGTCTTCAAAAGCGAGTCGCGTGCCCGAACCGATGGAAAAATGCACCGTGCGCAGCGCGTCGCCGATCAGGATCAGGTGATTCACTGACCAGCGGCGGCATGCGAGCAAAGGAAATTGCCGCCAAACCGACTTGTTCGTAATAAGAGGATGTCCCGCGAGATCGGGCGCAAAGACAGTTTCGCAGTAGGCGCGGCTGTTTTCATCCGACATCCGCTCCAGACCCGAGCGGCGCCACGTGGCTTCATCGCACTCGACCACGAACGTGCTCATCGACGAGCTGTGACGGTAATGATGCGCGACAAAAAAACCGTCGGTATTGGCGCGAAATGTCAGACTGAGACACTCGAAAATTTGCCGAGTTCCGTACCAGGCGAAGCGATTCGTGAGCCAACTAATCTGCGGTTCGAATTCTGTTTCCAGACTCCGGCGCAAAGTTGAATTTGCACCGTCAGCGCCCACCAGCAGATCGCAGTCGTTTAGCTCCGTTGCCGATGCGATCGCGCGCCGATACTCGATCTCGACGCCTGCCGCTGCGCAAAGCGCCTGAAGAAATTCGTTGAGCTCCAGCCGGCCAATGGCGGAGAAGCCGTTGCCATCAATGTCCACTCGCTCGTCGCGATGCACGATGCGCTGGATAGGCCACGATTCCAGACGGCTGATTAATTGCGCGTGAAAATCAGGGACGTCACGTTCAAGAAACGCGAGCGCATTGAGAGAAAATACCACGCCGAAGCCATAGGTGGCGTTCGGCGGATTTTGCTCGAAGACATGAACACGCCAATCAGAGAACCGGCGCTTGATCAGCAGCGCGAAGAGCAGTCCAGCCGGGCCGGCGCCGACGATGTTAATCTGCACGGCAGGCCACCACAATCGAACTGGAGTATTGGAGTGCTGGAATAATGGAGTGATGCGTATTGACCCAACACTCCACAACCCGATCACTCCAACTACATTTATTTCGCTTGCTCGCCGTAGAGCTTTTTCACAAATCCGCTCGCCTCGATTTCGCGCAACAAGCGCGCATCGACAAAATCCTTCGGATCGGCACCCTTGGCGCGCGGATTGGTTTCGGCTACTTGCGTGATGCCGAGCTTCATATCCTCGGCAGTTGGATACGGAATTCTTTCGAAGGCGGCAGCGTAAACCCGCTGCGTCTCATCGAGCATGGCGCGGTCCGTTGTATTCGTGTATTTGCCGATCACGTTCATGGCGAAATTCGGATCGGTTTTAAATCGATGCACCGCCTCGATTTGCGACTCGAGAAAGCGGCGAATCGCCGATTCCTGTGTGCGGAGCATTTTCTGAGTCACGATGACGGACGAAAGCGGATAACGATACCCTAGGGTGTTGTAGTCGACCAGATCGTGGAATCCCGCGGCGCGCGCATGTAAGACCGCGGGAAAACCGAACGTGCCGCCTTCAATCTGGCCTGCCTTCAGTCCGGCAACGATTTCCGGCAAACCACCCATCTGGCGAATCATGACGTCGCGGTCCGGTGTCAACCCGTTCTGGCGAAGGTAGACGCGCGTGAAGAAATCGGTGACGGTTCCGACCCGGGTGACGCCGATGCTTTTGCCGCGCATCTCTTCGATGCGTTGGATTTGCGGTCCGGCTACGGTGAAAACGATCACCCGATTTACCGGAATCGCCACATAGATCGTGTCCGCGCCGGCGAGTCTCGCGTCAACACCGGCAGGACCACCGATTGCCGCGACGTCGATGCTGCCACCAACCAGCGTCTGCACGGCGCGTGAACCCGCCGGAATGTAAACCAGCTCGACATCCAAACCGTGCCGCTGAAAAATTCCCGATTCTTTGGCGATCCAGGGCAGTGAAAACGCCGCGGTGATCGCGGCATATGCCACGCGGAGCTTTTGCGGGGCATCAGCCGCAGCAGCTCCATGCGTTGCCAGCTGCAGTAGCAGGCAAATTTGAACGAGCAGAATCGCGCTTTTTGAAGCAAAGACAGTCCTCATACATTTCACCTCACGCCCATGAACCGCACGCACGAACCAGCTATCCGCTTTCAATAGTGCCCTTCGTCTCCGCCCGCATCGCCCGGATCGGTATCGAAGAAAAGCTCTTCGATCGACATCTCCTTCTTGATCAAACCTTGCTCGCGGCAATAACGGATGATCGTTTGAAGATTTTTCCGGTTTGCTTCTCCCAATCCGTAGGCCCACGGGTCCGGCCCGAGCACTTTGCGCTCTTCATCCCACTCATGGGAAAACCACGCCAGCGGAACGATCCTCGGGTTGACGACCCGTTGATAACAAAGCTGCTTC
>DATBEY010000199.1:0-10548 GCA_036558765.1 Binatia bacterium
GGTATGGGTTCGGACACCGCGGCGCCGACGCGACACTGGAGCGACCTAAAATCGATCCCGGCCGTAAAAGAACGGCATGTTTATACTTACAACTCGGACAAGATACTCCGGCCGGGGCCGCGCATCGGCGACGGACTCGAAGAACTGGCTCGGCTCATACATCCGGAGTGCTTCGACCGGGCTGACTCCGCTAAAGGAACCCGCTGTGAAGGTGCTTGATCGTAAAAAGATGATTTTCGTCAATAGCGCCCTATTGATTTTGCTTGTTCTCTCCGCCGCCGCCTGTACTTTGCTCGGGCCGGTGCGCATCGACTTGTCAGAGGCCCTAAAGAACCTTTTCTCTAGCACCGCAGACGCGGAAATACTTTTGCGCGCGCGCCTGCCGCGCGTACTGTTGGGGATTGCGATCGGCGGCGGCATGGCGGTTTGTGGCGTTGTCCTGCAGGCTTTACTGGGTAACCCGCTGGCTTGTCCCCAAATGCTCGGTGTTTCGGGTGGCGCATCTCTGGGCGGCATCTTGGGCCTGATCTTTTTTCCCAACTGGCTGCTGCCTCTTGCCGGCGGACGCCTGGGTGAAATCTCCTGGATTCCGCTCGCCGCTTTTTTGGGAGCGCTCTTCAGTATGGTTCTGGTCTACCGGTTTTCTTTATTTCATGGACGGCTGCATCCCTACCATATTCTCTTGTCCGGCGTGATTTTGAACTCCTTCATCGCCGCCGTGATCATGTTTCTCAACTCCATCGTGGACTTCTACCAAGCTCAGGGATTGCTTTTCTGGTTGATGGGCAGCTTGTCGACACGCGCCTATGTGACTGTCGGTTTCATTTGGTCTTACATTCTTCTCGGTTTTCTCTGGCTCTGGAGCAAAGCGCTTTCATTGAACCTGATCACTCTAGGCGAAGATGCGGCAATGCATCTGGGCGTTGAACCGGGTGCTCTCCAGCGTCAAGTCTTCATCGCTTCCTCGCTGATGATCGGCGCGATGGTTTCTGTCAGCGGTATGATCGGCTTCGTTGGTTTGATGGTGCCCCACGTCATGCGCCTTCTCATCGGCAGCGATCATCGATTGTTGCTGCCGGCATCGTTCCTTGCCGGGGGGATTTTTCTTTGCTGGGCGGATACTCTCGCCCGCGTTCTGCTCGCGCCGGCTGAGTTACCGGTGGGAATTGTCACGGCCTTCTTCGGCGGGCCTTTTTTTCTCTTTCTCCTCTATCGGGAAGGCCGGAGAAGCCTGACGCTATGAATGCCATTCACGCTGAGAATCTCTCCTTTAGCTACCAAGACCGCCCCGTGTTGCACGGCATCTCACTATCGGTTTCTTGCGGTGAAATCGTGGCTATCCTCGGTCCCAACGGCTCCGGGAAAACGACCTTGCTCAAAATATTCTCCGGCATTCTCCGCGGTGAAGGTGAACTGCAGCTCAACAACAAAAATATCGAAAAATACAACAGAGCGGAGCTGAGCCGCTTATTCGCTGTCGTGCAGCAGGAACCGCGGGTCAACTTTCCTTACAGCGCCGCCGAAATCGTCCTCATGGGGCGCGCCAGTTATCACAGCCCATTGGCGCTCGAAACCCGCCACGACCTCGAGATCGCTCGCACCAGCATGGATCGCACCGACTCGCTCGACTTTGCCAATCGTTATCTCCACGAGCTGAGCGGCGGCGAAAAGCAACGCGTCATGATCGCGCGCGCACTGGCTCAGGAACCGGAGATTCTGTTACTGGATGAGCCCTCGGCTTTTCTGGATTTGAAGCATCAGATTCAGGTCTTTGAGCTTTTACTCCGGCTCAACCGCGAGCGCGGCTTGACCATCGTTGCTGCCCTCCACGATCTGAATGTGGCGGCATTATTTTTCCCACGGCTGGTGCTGCTCTGCACTGGCCGAATCTATCGCGACGGAGCGCCCAGCGATGTGCTCACGGAAAAAACCATCCAGGAGGTTTACGGAATACGCGTTCGCATCGAGCACGACAGCGCAACAAAAAAACCGCAACTCTTTATTTGCCCTTCTCTATCCTGAAAGTCACCGGTTCGCTTTTCTATAGCCCAGCGCGTCCTGCGCAATGATCATCTTTTGCACGTTCGAAGAGCCTTCGACGATTTGGTATGACTTGGCGTCGCGATAGTAACGCTCCACGGGAAATTCCGTTGAATAACCGTACGCCCCGAGAATCTTCATGGCCGCGTCGGCCGCGAAATTCGCCGCTTCTGCCGCGGCATACTTACCGATGGAAGTTTCCAGATTGTTCGGCCGCTGTTGATCGGCCAACCACGCCGCTCGATAGACGAGCAGTCGCGCCGCTTCCTCATGCGCGATCATCTGCGCAATCAGATCCTGGTTCATCTGAAACTCGCCGATTTTCTGCCCGAACTGCACTCGTTGATTGCAGTAACTTACCGCCGCCTCTTTCGCCGCGCGGGCAACCCCCAATGCGCCGGCAGCGCAATTGAGTCGTGTTTGATTGAGCTGCCACATGCAGATTTTGAAACCTTCGCCTTCATCTCCCAACCGGTTGGCTGCAGGAATCGGAAAGTTCTCGAAGGTCAACTCGCCGATCGGCGAGCCAAGCGCGCCCAACGTCTCGATCGGCTTGCGGCTTAGACCCGGCTGATCCCAATCGGCATAGAATGCCGACATACCGCGGTGCTTCTGCGAACGATCGGTGTACGCATAGACGAGACCCCCCTGAGTTATTGGAGCATTGGTGATGAAAATCTTATTGCCGTTGAGCAGATAGCGATCACCGTCTTTTCTTGCCATGGTCCGCATGCCCGCCACGTCGGACCCGGCATCAGCCTCCGTGATGGCGAAGCAGCCGATTTTCCTGCCGGAAACCAGCGCCGGAATAAAGTTTTGTCGCTGCTCCTCCGTGCCGAATCGGAGAATCGTAATCGCCGGCCCGATCTGCATGTTGATCGCCACTCGCATGGCGCTGTGCACCCTTGCGATTTCTTCAGTGATCAGCACCATGGCGAGAAATCCGAGTCCGTTCCCGCCATAGAGATCCGGAATCATCGTGCCGTAGAACCCGAGATCGCCCATCTTCTTGACGAGATCGCCACGAAAATTCTTTTCCCGATCGTCCTTCGCCGCGCTCGGCGCGATCTCTTTTTCGGCGAACTCACGCGCCAGGTCCCGCACCGCGATTAGCTCTTCTGATAATTCGAAGTCCATGGGTTTTCCTCTTCTAATGCTCCGCCAGGCTCAAACCATCACGGCGCCGCCGTCGACATTGATCGCTTGCCCGGTCATTCCGCCGAGCTGTTCCGAGGCGATCAGAACCGCGAGCGATGCGACCTCGGCCGGCTGAATCAGGCGGTGTTGCGGCGCGCTCGCGGCGAACAGGTCGATGATCTCTTCTAGCGGTTTACCGGTTTTGTCAGCCATGATCTGTGCATTCTCGCGCGTCCGCTCGTCGTCGACATACCCAGGGCAAATGGCGTTTACGGTGACTCCCAGTTGCGCGGTTTCAAGTGCCAATGATCGAGTTAGACCGATTAAGCCATGCTTCGAAGCCGTGTAAGCGCTCACGTAGGGATAGCCAACCTTGGCAGCGGTCGATGCGATGTTGATGATGCGGCCCCACTTGGATTGGATCATCGCCGGTAAAAACACTTTACAACAATGATAGACTCCGTTCAGATTGACTGCCAAGATTTCATGCCAAAGTTCCTCAGGCATGTCGATGAAGCGCATGGCCCGCGCCATACCTGCGTTGTTGATCAGAACTTGCGCCGCTCCCCACACGTTTAACACTCTCCGAGCGAGCTCTTCCACTTCCTCCCTGCGCGTTACATCGCACGCGAACGGCAGCGTCTGCCCGCCCGAACCGGCGATCTTTTCCGCTGCGTCGCTCAAGGTGCGCCGATCGCGAGCGGCCATTGCGACCCGGCAACCCTCGGCCGCAAACGTCCGAGCCAATTCTAAGCCCAGGCCGCGGCTTGCACCGGTCACCACGACGATTTTGTCCTGTAAGCTATTCATACAAGAGAAAACAATAGCAGATTCAGCGCCTTGAAGACCAATCTAGCGCGGCCGTCCGCTGCCTGAATGTGAACGGACCCTTGGCCAGCTTGATCAGCAAAAAATTTTTCGATAAAGCGAAGCCGGTAATCAGGCCGGAGGTGAGCCGTGAAGCTCTCGATGATTCTTGCTTTGAGTCTCCTCTTTTTGGTCGCCCCTTGGACGTCGGCCGAAAACAACATCGGCAATAAACACTCTTTCACCTGGCAAGAGGCCAAGCCAACCGCCGAGTCGGAGCTTGATCGCTTGAGCCAAGCATTCGTTCAACTGGCCGACCATTCTCGGCCAGCCATCGTTCAGATCCGCGTGACCATGCAGGATAGCAAGGGCACATCGACACAGGCTTCGGCCAGCCGCGGTTCCGGTTTTATCATCGACCCCTCGGGATACATCTTGACGGCCCATCACGTGATCGATAAGGGCAAGGCCATCGAGGTGCGACTGGCGGACTCGCGCCGGCTCGCCGCTCAAGTGGTGGCGGCGGACGCGCAGATTGACATCGCAGTATTAAGAGTACAGGCAGACGCTTCATTGCCGATTATCTCCATGGGTGACTCTGATAATATCCGGGTGGGCCACCTCGCTGCGGTATTTGGTTATCCCTTTGGTCGCGAGAGCTCCATGAGCTTGGGAATTATCAGCCGCGCCGGCCGCAGTTATCCTGATTCCGCAAGTTTTGAGTATATCCAAACAGATGCGGGAGCGTATCCCGGCGGGAGCGGTGGGCCTTTGCTCAACAGCTCTGGGCAGGTGATCGGGATCATTACCATGGCTTCGGAGCGGGGTAACATGGGATTCGCGACACCGATCAACGTGATCAAGCGTATGCTTCCTCGGCTGGCGAGCGGCGAGAAATTCGCTTGGGGCTGGCTGGGAGTGCAGATGTCCGACATCTCTCTCGATCGCGCCCAGGCGCTCGGATTGTATCCGGTCAAGGGTGTGGTCGTTAGTTCCGTGCTGCCTGGCCAGTCAGCCGCCCGCGGAGGTTTACAAAAGCAAGACGTCATTTTGTCGGTCAACGAAAATTACGTTGAAACTCCGCGCGATGTTGCACGTATGGTCGGCGGTTTGGAAGCCGGACGAGTGGTGCATCTGACAATTCTCCGTAATGGAAAAACATTGCAACTCTCCTTCCCGCTCGGCATTCGGCCTGACTCGACAAAATCCCGAGAAGGCTGAGTTTGCGCTAGTCCAAACCTTTTCGGTCCATCGCTGATCCGAATTTTTTCTGCCGATCCGTATATTCTTGCAATTTTTTCAGCACGAGATGGTTCACCGATCCTTCCGGATAAGCACCGTTCTCATCGCGCTGCCCCGCGGGCAACCCGGTCAAAACTTCGATTCCTTCATCGATCGCGCTGACCGCGTAAATATGAAATTTTCCTTGCCGCGCCGCTTCCACGACATCGGGTCTGAGCATTAAATTGCGCAAATTCGCCCGCGGGATCATCACGCCCTGTTTGCCGGTTAGTCCTTTCACCCGGCAGACATCATAATGCCCCTCGATTTTTTGATTGACTCCACCGATCGCCTGAACTTCGCCGTTTTGATTGACCGAGCCAGTCACGGCGATGCCTTGCTGAATCGGCACCTCCGCGAGGCTTGATAGGATCGCATAAAGCTCGGTGGATGACGCGCTGTCGCCGTCCACACCATCGTAGGATTGTTCAAAACACACAGTGCTCGAAACCGATAACGGGTTTTGTTGCGCGTACTTGCTGCCCAGATAACCGCCGAGGAT
This sequence comes from Binatia bacterium, assembly GCA_036558765.1. Lineage (GTDB taxonomy): Bacteria > Desulfobacterota > Binatia > UBA9968 > UBA9968 > DP-20. Next base: position 5,768 of record DATBEY010000199.1, read on the forward strand.
CAGCACGCCCTTGTCATGGCTCTTGCCACTGAGTTTCGATTCGCGCTCAATGTTGATGATACCGCCACGGCCCATGAACGTCTTCGCCGTGATACGCGACGGTTTACCGAAACTAAAATCGCCCATTTGGTAAACCGCCAACCCGTTCACCTGACCCACCGCGCTGCCGTCCACATCCACCAGCACTGTGCCTTCGGCGATCAGCTCCTGGAGATGCTTCTCGATCAAATTGAGACGAAATGTTTTTTCTGTGATCGCCCGTTCCACGTGCTTGCCAGCGACCAAATCAGCCTGATCCTTTTCCGCCCAATAATTGGATTCAATGAGCAGATCCACCATGTCACTGAATCGAGTGGAAAGCTTATTTTGGTCTTCCACTTGGCGGGCACCTTGTTCGATCACTCTCGCTACCGCTTCGCTATCGAAATGCCGCAGTCCCTCACGGTTGCAGTAATCACTAATAAAACAGGCAAACGCGGTGAGATTTTCCTGCGTTCGATCAACTTCGAAGTTAAAATCGGCTTTGACTTTGAAGGTCTCGCGAAAATCCGGATCGATGGCCGCCAAACTCCGGTATAGATACGGATCGCCGATCATAATGACTTTGGTGTCGGTAGGGATCGCCTCGGGACGAAGGCCCTGAGGCGGAACAAATCCGAAAAATGTTCCGGGCTCCTCGATTCTAAGCTCGCGATTTTTGATCACCCGCTGCAGCGCTTCCCAAACGCCCGCATTGGACAGGACATCACGGTCATAAAGAACCAGATAACCGCCGTTGGCGCGGCTGATCGAACCCGCCTTGATCATCGTAAAATCCGTCGTATAGCCACCGACGATCGGTTTTTTTTCGATCACACCAAAAACATTATGGTAAGTGGGATTGGTTTCCACCACGATCGGCGGCCCTTGGGTATCGCTGTTATCGACAAATACATTGACCCGATAAGGTAAAAATGGATCGGCTGGCGTTTCGCCGAACTGAAACATCGTCATCGGCATTGCCGCCGGAACGGCATCAGCGCCTTTAAAGCGCGCTCGGTTTCTGAGAATGTGCTCGCGAGCGCCGTCCAGATAGGCAACGACCTTTGCATACTCCCGGTATTTTTCTTTGAGATCGCTGATTGGCGTTCGCACCAAAGCGTCCGCAAGTTGAGTCTCCGCCTCCTCCAGCTTATCAGCAATTTCACGTTCGAGCTTTTTGCCTTCCCGAAGCGTGTCTTCGACTTTTTTCTCAATCTCACTGCGCCTGGCATCCAGCGCCTTTCTCTCCGGCGCCGACAACTCGAGATATTCCGAGTCCTGGAGCGGTTTGCCGTTTTTTGCCGGCAGTAACACGATACCGGAGGGTGTCATGCGCAACATGAAGCCGCTCTGGCTAGCTTCTTCCATAAGGGTTTCCATCATCGTCTGCTGTTTTTTCTGAAGCTGCTCGACCATTTCTTGGCGCTGATGCGCGTATTCATCGCTCTCAAACATTTTTTTTGCGTCGCGCTGAAGATTACGCACGAGCTGATCCATGTCCATTTTAAGAAGTTTTCCCCAACCACGCCGGATTTTGAGCGCCTGCGGGCGGTCCGCGTCGCTAAAATTATAGACGTAGCAGCAATCTTCGGGTACCGCTGCATCCGCGATCGAACCGGGGTGGTGGCTAGTGATTTTCTTCAGAAAGGCCTTGATGATGCTGGTCTTTCCCGTGCCGGTTAGGCCGGTGACAAAAATGTTGAAGCCGGGCTTGTTCACTCCCAGTCCGAATTCAATAGCGCGAATTGCGCGCTCCTGACCAATAAAATCCTCGAGGGGCGTCATTTCCGCTGTACAGGTAAAAGGTAGAAAGGACAGATCACAACGCCAGGCAAGTTTTTCCGCTGAAATTTCAAATTGCGCCGACATGATTGCACCCCTCCAAATGGAATCCGTCGACAATATGTAGTCGCTCAAGGCTCGTCAACTCGCCGTCAACATTGAATGGGATGGTGTTAGTCTCTATACTCTACCCATGTTTCGCTCCAGCGGCTTTCGCTGCTCGTGGCGCGCTCACTGCGCCTGGGTACTTTCACTTTCTCTCCTGATCGCCGCCTGCAGTTCCGTCGTGGCGCCCGTACTTCCATCCGTGTCAGGTCCGAGCGAAGACGAAGAAACGAAAATCAGTCGGGAATTCCGCCGCGAAGCAAAAAAATTTCTTAAGTTCGTTAACAATCCCGAAGTCGAACGTTACGTTGATCGGATTGGACGGCGCATTCTTGCCGCCACCGGCCCGCAATCCTTCGACTATCGATTCTTTGTCGTCGAAGAGGACCAGCTCAACGCATTTTCCGTTCCCGGCGGATCGATTTACATCTACACCGGATTGATCGAACGGGCGAAGAACACCGATGAACTAGCTGGAGTTTTGGGACACGAAATAACCCACGCGAAGAACCACCACATGGCGCGCGCTTCGGGACCAGATGCAATTTCAATTCTGAGCCTCCTCGCAATGGTAGCGCTGGCAAAAACCGGCAGCGGCGCGCAAGCGGCAGGCATGGTCGGGCAAGCTGTCTCAGCGACTCGCCAGTTGGCCTTCAGTCGCCAACTGGAAATGGAAGCCGATACCTTGGGGACAAGATACATGGCGGCGGCAGGCTACAACCCCAAAGGAACAATCGAGTTTTTAAAGATGCTGGATCAGGAACGCGCGCTGAATCCAATCGATGTGCCTGCGTACGTCTTGAGCCACCCGATCTCTCAGGAACGAATCGCCAATGCGGAACTGGTGGTCAAATCGCTGGGTTCGACTCAGCCGCGGCCCGATGACCCTGAAGCGCTCAAAAAGGTTCAGATCGTGATCCGCATGGATCACCGCGATGACGTAGTGCACGAGTATGAAAAATTACTCAAGCAAGCGCCGCGCAACCCGGAATTCCTTTACCTACTCGGCTATGCACAGCAACTCCAAGGGCAGCTATCGGAGGCTCGGACAAACTACGAACAGGCGCGAAAAATTTGGCCGGAAAATGCCGGCTTACAACGCGATTTGGGCCGCCTCTACGGTGAACTCGGCGATTTTGCCAATGCCCGAACGGCATTCGAGCAGTCGTTAGCCGCGGAGCCCAACGAGCCACTGACCTACTTGTACTTTGGTGAGATGCTCGAGAAGTCGGGCGATCTGCGTGGCGCCGTCGGCTCATATCTGAATGCGCAAAACTTGGCCCCGCTCTGGGATCGGCCTGTTTACAAGCTGGGCATGGTTTACGGCAGGCTCGACCGGCCGGGAGACGGTTATTACTACCTAGGCAAGGCCTTTGCCCTTCAGGACGAGGACGGCAAAGCGATTAACAATCTCGAGCGGGCGCTGAAAATCCTCGGGGCGAATTCGCCCCGAGGTCAGCTTATTCAGGAAGAGCTCAATACGCTGAAAAAGAGAAAAGGCTAATCAATGCTGGGCCGCCATTGCGGCCAGAGACAATATTTTCGGTTGCGCCGGTTTGACGTATTTGTTTTCCCGTTTGAGCAGCGTCTCCCGCAAGTACTCCGGATCAAAACCCAATAAATCGCAGATGTTGGTAAATGAAAATAGCCAATCGGTGTCCGTGTCTTGCACCCATTCAATGGCGCTCTGATACTGACACTGCCCCACACTGCTTCGAGCACCCCGATACTTGTCCAGACATTCCACGGCATCCTTCAAAACCGCGATCATAAGGCGCTTTTCGCCTTCTAATTTTCTGGATAAACCTCCCGCGCCGTAGAACTGCGAAGGTAAAAAGACGTCGGGCTCCAAGATTCGCGCTAAGAAATCATCGTACATCGCCGCACACTCTCCTAATCAATTTGAATCGCATTGTATAACACAGGTGCAATCGCCACGCAATAAAACTTGCCCTGTATGAGGATTCACGTGCACTCGAACAAAATATAAAACATCGCCGAAACGATGTCCTTGGCAGGGAAGTCATAAGGACAAATCCGATTGGTTCTCTAGAATGACGAGCGCTCGGAACTAAATTCCGCCCATCAGCCCCGCAAGCTTGGTTTTGGCCACGTAGTGATCCCAGACTTTTTGCACGACTGAGTCCTTGCGTCGGCCCTTCATGACGCGCTGGGTCTCATCTGGGTTGTAAACCAGTACCGGACCGAGCAGAGCGGCTTTATAGAATCGCGACGCGGCCTCTTCCAGATCCACACAAGCGGCGAAAACCCACTCGATCGCCTGTCCAACAACCATGGAACCGTGCCCGCGCAGCATGACGGCATCGGCCGTGCCGAGCACTTTCGCGACTGCGTCCCCCTGCTCGTTCGTATGGATCAGCGCGGGATCCATATATTTCGGCAGCGCCCCCGGTCCGAAGAATGCGCCGGGGTTAGAAGATGCGGGATAAAATGGCTTATCGACCATCGACAGCGTAGCCACCATGTGGTTATGCAAATGAGCCACGCTCTGGACATCTCCACGCGCCTTATAAGCGCGGGCATGCATGTAGACTTCGGAGGGTGCTTTGTATTTGCCCTCGATCAACTTTCCTTCGAAATCAGTGATGACCATGTCATCCGGCTTCACCGTGGCGCGGCTCACCGGATGGGGCAAGATCAATAGGTGGTCTGAACCCGGAATGCGCACGCTGATATGCCCACTATAATCCACCAATCCGGCGTTGAATAACATGCGCGACGACATGGCGAGTTTGGTTTTGAGCTCTGCTAGGTCTGACACGAGGTTTCTCCTCTCTGGCTACCTACTTTTTTGTGCTATATCTTTCATTGCATCGGAGTTCAACCGAACGTGCGGCTACCGCCGATGCCAA
>DATBEY010000200.1:0-5070 GCA_036558765.1 Binatia bacterium
TAACTTCCCTGGATAGAAATGCATTATGCGTTTAAAACGCCTTGAAATGACCGGCTTTAAGTCCTTTTCGCAGAGGACCGTGGTTGAGTTTAATCCCGGCATTACGGCCGTGGTTGGTCCCAATGGCTGCGGCAAGTCAAATATTGTCGACGCCCTCCGATGGGCGATGGGCGAACAGAGCCCGCGCCATCTCCGCGGTCAGCAGATGGAAGACGTCATTTTCAATGGAAGCGACAGCCTGCCGCCCACAGGAATGGCTGAGGTTTCTATAATTTTCGATAATGAAGACGGCCGCAGTCTAACGGAATACAGCACCTTCAGCGAGATCATGGTGACCCGCCGGCTGTTTCGCTCGGGTGAATCCGAATACGCCATTAACAAAGTCAATTCCCGCTTAAAAGATGTCGTGGAGCTTTTCCTCGGCACCGGGGTGGGCAGTAAAGCTTATTCGATCGTCGAGCAAGGCAAGGTCGATGAACTGGTCAATTCAAAGCCCGAAGAGCGGCGCGGCTTGATCGAGGAGGCGGCCGGTACGAGCAAGTACAAGAGCCGTAAAGTTCTCGCCGAAAAAAAGCTCGAACGCACGCAACAGAATCTGTTACGGGTTGCCGATATCGTGCGCGAAATCGAGCGGCAAATCCGCTCCATGGAGCTCCAAGCCAAAAAAGCCGAACGGTATCGCGCTCTCAGGGCTGAGCTAAAAGAAAAGGATCTCGCGTTTGCAACGCTTCAGCGCCGGACTCTCGATCAGCAGATTGCCGAGCAGAACGACCACCTCGCGGGCGCAGAAAACCGCTGGGCCGAGATCCTCTCGAGGCTGCATGGGAAAGAAGCGGAAAATGAATCCATTCGGCTTTCCCTTCTCGACGCCGATAAGGAAATCGGCGTTCAACAAGAAGATCTTTATCGCCGCCGTGCCGCATTCCAGAGCGACGAACAGAAATGCGAATTTCTCCGCAAGGACCTCACGCAGCTCGACCAAACCGAAAGCGAGCTCGGTGCTGGGCTTCTGCAACTGGAAGAGCGCACGAGCATGCTTGCCCGCGAGATCGAAGAGCTCGATAAAGCTCAACACAGCTTTATTCAGCTATCCCTCTTCGAGGAAACTTTTCTTTCCGATAAAGAACGCGAACTGGAAAAATTGCAGTCCGAAATTCGTATGGCACAAACCGCGCTCGAACGGGGAAAGGAGGCTTTGATCGACCTTGCCGGTCAGATCGCATCACTGAAAAACGACGCGCTCGCTAAAGAAAAACGGCGAGCGGAGATCACCGTCGAGCTTACCCGCAGCCGCGATGAACTGGTCGAAGCCAGCAAGGCCCTGAGCGATAGCGCAAACAAAATAGCAGAGACCGATCAAGCGTTGGCGAGCGTGCGCGCGCAGATGCGCGAGCGCGTCCTCGAGACCACATTGGCGCAGGCCAGCATTCAAGCTCTGGGCACTGCCCGCGAAGAAAAACAACAACAGATTGGGGCCCTCAAGGAGCAGATTCAGGAAAATCGCTCGCGCTTGCTCTCTCTGGAAGATCTTCAGAAAAACTACGAGGGCTGCCAAGAAGGCGTGCGCGCCATCATGCTCAAAAAACAGCAGGAGCCTTCGCCCAACGGCGTCTACGGATTAGTCGCCGAAGTCATCGAAGCGCCCCAGGCCTACGAGAAAGCCTTGACGGCGGTTTTAGGAGAGCGGCTACAGTACGTCATCGTGAAGGGCCACCGTGAAGGGGTTGCAGCGATCGAATTTTTGAAAAATGAGGCCTCGGGACGGGGTAGCTTTATCCCGCTTGGGTTATCGCGCAAAATCTATAAGGAGTTGCCGCTTGGCGAGGCCGAGGTGGTCGCTCCTCTCATGAACGTCGTTTCCGTCAAAGAAGGTTACCGCGATGTCGCCGAGTATCTTCTGTCCGACGTGGTTGTGGTGCGTGATCTCCAATCGGGTTTGTCATTGTGGAACCGCAACGGTTACTACAGCACTCTGGTGACGCCCGACGGCGAAGTTATCGACCCGTTGGGGATTGTCACCGGCGGGAGCGATGTACCCCTCGAGACGGGCTTTTTGGCGCAGCGCCGGCGTATTCGCGATCTGAAACTGATTATCGCCGAACTCGAGGTTCAGCTTCCCCGAGAGGACCATGAGCTTGAGCAGCTTAAGCAAGAACTGGAACAGGCGGAGACAAAAAAGAACTTACTGACCGCGGAAATTCATCGGCTAGAAATCGAGCGCGTGCGCTTCGAGCACGAGCACAGCGCAGCCGAGCGCGAGCACGACAGACTGACGCAAACCGTGCAGTCTCTCCGTCAGGAAGAAACCGACCTAACGACCGCGATCCATCTGCTCGAGGACGAGATTCAACGTTGCCACGGCACCGTTCAGCTGAAGGTGGAGGAGAAATCCGCACATGAACGCACACTGACGGATCGCCAAAGCGAGTTCGAGAGGCTTCGGCAAACGCTCGAGACGGCGGAGAGCTGTGTGACCGAATCACGGATCCGCCACGCCGCCTTGGGAGAAAAAAGGGACCATACCCACGCGAATCTGGCGAACCGCTTAAAGCTTCAGGAAGAGACGGCGCAGGAGATTGCGGCGCGCAAAGCACGGCTCGCCGATGCTCAAATGCGCCGCGCGGAGATCGAAGCGGCGATCGTCGGCATCGAGGAAGCTTTGGACGGAAATCGCAACGAGTTGCAGGGACTCGATGAACAGCTCCAGGCGGCTCGGCAGAGCTATCGCGCCCTGTCGATGCAACTCGCCGAAATCGGCGAAGCCATTAAAGAGCTCCGCCCACAGAGCGAAGCTGCCCAGGAAGAAAAGAGTCGTCTTCAACTGACACTCGCCGAAAAAAGACTCGAGCTTCAGCATCTCGCTGCCAACCTGCGCGAGAAATACGATGTTGATCTGGAAACTCTCGATTCCAGCGCGCTGGCCGGCGACGGCTCCCAAACGGACCTGCTCACCGAGATTGATGAGTTGCGCGGACGTTTGGAGCGAATGGGCGAAGTGAATCTGGCCGCGATTGGCGAATACGAAGAGCTGAGCCAGCGATTTGGATTTATGAGCCAACAAAAAGCTGATTTGGAAAAATCCATCGCCGACCTGCAGCAGACAATCGTGAAGTTGAACCGCATCTGCCGGTTGCGCTTCCGGGAAAGCTTCGAAGCGATCAATGAAAAATTCGAGCTTATTTTTCCCCGTTTGTTCCGCGGCGGCAAGGCCAAGCTCGTGCTCACCGATGATAACGATTTGCTCGATACCGGCGTGGACATCATCGTTCAGCCGCCGGGCAAGAAGCTTCAGTCCATCACTCTCTTATCCGGCGGCGAAAAAGCGCTCACGGCCGTGAGCCTTTTGTTCGCGATCTTCCTCACCAAGCCGAGTCCCTTCTGCTTCCTCGACGAAGTCGACGCGCCGCTTGACGATGCCAACATCGATCGGTTCATCGAAATGATCAAGGAGATGAGTGCTCACTCGCAATTTGTGCTCGTCACGCATAACAAAAAATCCATGCAGGCGGCCGAAGTTCTGTATGGTATCACCATGGGCGAGCCGGGCGTCTCCAAAGTCGTTTCGGTCAAAATGAATTAGTTCTCTCGCCATCGATTGCCCGAGCCCATTGACTCCGGGCACACCTTCACAGAATATCGATTCATGGCCGGCGGTTCTTTTTTCCAACGCCTCAAGCAGGGTCTGTCCAAAAGCCGCGAAAACTTACTGCAAAATATCGGCACGATTTTTCAAAATCGCCGTTGGGACGAACAGTCCCTTGAAACGATGGAAGAAAGCCTGATCGCGGCGGATGTGGGCATCAAAGCGACGGAAAAGCTGATGCAGGTGTTGCGCCGGCAAAGCCCGAGCGGCGATGGCGAGTCGGCCGAAATGTCCTCTCGTCTGCAATCCGCGATGATCGACATGCTGAAGCCAAGCTCATCGCTGGGCACACTCCCGCCCTTTTCGATGAAGCCCTGGGTGATCATCTTTCTCGGCGTCAATGGGGTCGGTAAAACAACGACCATTGGCAAACTCGCGGCCCAATACCAAAGTGATGGAAAAAAAGTGCTTTTGGTAGCAGCCGATACCTTTCGCGCCGCGGCCATCGAGCAACTCGATATTTGGGCCCAGCGGGTCGGCGTGGAAATCGTCAAACACCGCCCCGGCGCGGATCCGTCGGCGGTCGTTTTCGATGGCATGCAGGCCGCGAAAAAACGTGCTGCCGATGTTGTGCTGATCGACACTGCCGGTCGGCTTCATACGAAAGTGCATTTACTTGAAGAGCTCAAAAAAATCCGCCGCGTCATCGCGCGCGAGCAACCGGATGCCCCGCACGAAACTCTCCTGGTACTGGACGCCACCACCGGCCAGAACGGGTTGCAGCAAGCGCGTATTTTTAAAGAGGCCACTGACATCAACGGCATTGTATTGACCAAGCTGGATGGAACCGCTAAAGGCGGAGTCATTATCAGTATCCAAGAGGAACTTGGGGTTCCCGTGAAATATATCGGAGTCGGTGAAGACGTTGATGACCTTCAACCCTTCGAACCGGAGCGGTTCGTGCAAGCCTTATTTGAAAATTGATGCGGCGATCTCCTGGTTGATCTCGAGTTGACATGTGCGAAACACGGCATTACTCTCTTAGTGATGGATTTGGACCTAAAGCTAACGGATAGCGCTGTTGAGCAGGTGAAAAAGCTGCTGTCGCGCGATCAGCGTAGCGGGTACGGGCTTCGGATCGGTGTCACCGATGGCGGCTGTTCCGGTTTCTCCTACAAGCTCGACTTCGAGAATCAGCCAAAGCCCGACGATATGAGGTTCGAATTCGGCGATATACCGATCTACATCGATCGCGCCAGCGCACCCTATCTCGCTGGCACCGTCATAGACTTCGTTACCGGTCTCCACGGTGGCGGCTTCAAGTTTTCCAACCCCAACGCCACCGGCACTTGCGGCTGCGGAACTTCGTTCTCTGCATAGCGTCCAATCTCGGCTAGTTTGCTTTTCTGAAGCGCAGTTCGCGATTTGGACTGTTTTCTATCGTTCCCTGGTTTCGGCTGGCCCACTTACCGCCTTTCCCGATTGAC
>DATBEY010000201.1:0-3392 GCA_036558765.1 Binatia bacterium
ATCGTACTGCTCATTTGCCACCGGAATGAAATCCAGTGCCAGCGCGCGAGCCGCGGCGCGCACCGCAAGACCGGCATCGGCAAGACCGCTGGCGATCGCAACGCCCACCGCCATGTGCGTAAATTCCTCGCGCTCGTAGCCGCTTATTTCTGTCGGGCTGATATTCCGTTTCTTGAGCTCGTAATCGAGCAGGACACGCGTTCCTGAGCCCGGCTGCCGATTGACGAACCGAATATCGTTTCGCACCAGATCCGTCAGGCTCGATATGCCCTTGGGATTGCCCGGCGGAACCACGATGCCTTGTTCCCGTTGCGCCAGATGGACCAGGACTATGGGAACATTTGGGATCACCCGCTTGATATCGGGAATGTTGTAAACACCGCTGTCGGCGTCGAGAAGATGCGTGCCCGCCATGTGGCTCTCACCGCGTTGCAATGCGAGCAATCCGCCGAGACTTCCCACGTTAGCCGCAGCGATTTTGATGTCCGGATGCCGCTGCTTCAGTTGATCTTCCAAAACTCCGATCGCCAGATCATGGCTTCCGGTGCAAAGAATCGTGTTCTCGATATCCGCGAGCGGCCGGAGCAGTTCGACATCCGTTTCTTCACCGGCGTTCAGCCCCTCCACCAGACTGGGAATGCGCATCAAACCATCCGCATGGACCATCGTCGTAATAACGCCTGCGCCGCGCGCCAGCGGCACCGCCACTATCTTCTGGCGGACTCGGCCCAACGTCACGCGGATAAATTCTTCCAAGCCGAGATGCGAAGCAATCTTTTTCGGCAGAATGGCACGAACGTTCGGGTAAGCCGGCGCGCTCGATCCTAAAAATTTCTCCAGGCCGGGTCGAAGAATCTCGCGGGCAATGACAATCGCGGAAACCGGATAGCCCGGCACGCCGAGGAACGGCTTTCCGTCGACCTTCCCCAGGACCGCGGGCTTTCCCGGCATGACGTCGATCCCGTGGGCTAACAATTCGCCGGCTTCCGCGACGACTTCGGCGGTCAAATCGTGTTCACCGGCGGAGGACCCCGCAATGATCGTAACAAGATCGGATTCTGCCGCCGCGCGGCGCACCGCCTCGATCAGAGCAGCCATGTCATCTCGAACGCGCCGGTATTTGATCGGCGCACCGCCCCATTCACGCACGAAGCTCGCTAGAACTGTCGAATTGAAATCGATCACGGCTCCCGGTTTGGCTTCGTCGCCGGGCTCGATCAATTCGTCTCCCGTGGGAATGATCGCGACACGCGGGCGGACTTTGACCCGTACCTGGGTATGGCCTGCGGCAAGCAATGCGCCTAAATCGTACGGTCGCAGACGGTGGGCGCGCGGCAAAAGCAGCTCCGTCGCAACCACGTCCTCGCCGACTAACCGTACGTGGTTCCAAGGCGGCACCGATTCGAAAATCTCGACGGTTTGATTATCGATCTGATGCACCTTCTCGATCATGATGACCGCGTTCGCCCAGGGCGGCAGCGCGTTTCCGGTATCCACGTATTTGAAGCTGGCCGGTTCCGGAGAATCCGAAATGGCAAACCTGAGGGTCTTGCCGACGAATTCAGTAGCGCCAAACGTGTCTTCGGCGCGCACGCAGATACCATCCATGGCGGAAGCATGATAGTGCGGCGAAGAAATACGCGCGAAAACCGGCTCGGCAGTGATTCGATCGAGTGCCGCTTCGTCGATCGCAATTTCCTCCACAGCCAGATTGCCGGGATCGACAACCTCCAGAAATACCTCTCTGGCTTCGATGAGCGGAGTTTTTTTGAGATAGCGTTTACGGGCCATCGCTGTCGGGTTCGTCGTTGCCAGTTTTCAGTTTTCTAGTCGTGAATTCCGGTTTAACCGAAACCAGTAACCGGAAACGAGAAACTAAAAAAGTATGACTTCCACTTCTTCTCCCTGCTCCAAGCCGTCCTGGTTCATTTCGACGCGAACCATGCCATCCGCTTTGACCAATGTGAAGATCGCGCCGGACTTGCTCGGCAACGGTACTGCGACCAGGCCCGCCGCAGTGCGCTCCAAAACCACGCGGATATAATCTTCGCGGCCGATCTGTGATGCGACGTTAGTCTTCAACACGGCCCGCGCGGTTCGCGAAAATTTTTCCAGCGCATCGAGGTTTTCACCTCCAAGGCGGCGGATCAGCGGCACGGCAAAAAGATCGAAGATGACCAGCGCCGACACGGGATAGCCCGGCAATCCGAGAATCGGCTTGCCGCACGCCTTGGCGAAAATCGTCGGTTTTCCCGGAGCTATCGAGATGCCATGAAAGACAAACTGAGAATCGGGAAATGACAATATCGTTTCCAACGCGATGTCCTTTGCCCCCATGGAGCTCCCGCCCGACAGCAGCACGAGATCGCTCCATTCAAGCGCCGCGCCAATGGCCTCATGCAGCGCTGTACGATCATCGCGAACCACGCCCCAATCTTTCAACTCGCCGCCGCATTCTTCGATCAGACCAGCGAGAGAATGCTGGTTGATGTTTCGGACTTGCCCGGGCAGCGGTTCGGACTCAACGTCGACAATCTCGTCGCCCGTGGAGATCAAGGCGATGCGCGGTTTTTTGAACACCGGGATTGAAGCGATGCCAACGCCTGTCAATGCGCCAAGATCATGGGCGCGCAGCCGCCGGCCGCGCGGAAAAACCAGCTCGCCTTTTTTGATGTCGTCGCCGATCTGGATGACGTTTTGCCAAGGCGAAACACCGCGATGAATTTCCACCAATCCCGCATCGGTCTCGTCGGTGTACTCCACCATGACCACCGCATCGGCGTTAGGCGGCATCATTCCGCCCGTGGAGATCCGCATCGCAGTTCCGGGCGTCAAAGGTTGAGTCGCTTCCCTGCCCATTTCTACGACGCCGACGAGCTTCAAATAAGCCGGCAAACTTTGACTCGCGCCGAAAGTGTCTCTCGCGATCACCGCATAGCCATCCATTGCCGCGCGATGGAAGTGCGGTAGATCGACCGCTGAGCGAAGCTCATCGGCAAGGACGCGCGCGCGGGCGCGCACCGAAGGAATCTGCTCGGTCGCGACCGGGTTCACGGTCAAAAGAACACTCAGCGCCTCGCGCGGCGCCAACACTTTGAAGAACGTCTGCGCCATTTATTAGGAAATCATAGCCAGAACCGATGCCGCGAATCAAACCAGCGCTCCCAGTACGCTTTCGGTTGAGAGACTTGCCCAGCGAGAACTAAGGCGGGGTTGGCGTTCACAAACGCGAGAGTAATCTTCACCCTTTGAACCCCTTAACGGTGGCGCGCCATTTGGATTCATTTTCGCCCGGGATGAGCGGGAAGTAATAGCTTACGCGATCCAACAGTCCATCGTATTTTTTTATCACCTTGTCCGGCAACTCGGCCCACGTACCGCGCACGGCGAAC
>DATBEY010000202.1:0-8288 GCA_036558765.1 Binatia bacterium
GCGCTCAAGCTCAAGGAAATTTCCTATATTCACGCGGAAGGCTATCCTGCCGGTGAAATGAAGCATGGCCCGATTGCGCTGATCGATGAACAGATGCCGGTTATCGTGCTCGCACCGCGGGATCGCTATTTTCAGAAAACCGTGAGCAATCTGAAGGAGGTCGAGTCTCGCGGGGGCAAGGTCGTGGTGTTGACGGACGATTCCAAAACCGCCATCGAGATCGCCGCTCATCGCACCTTGACGCTCCCCAAAGCTTCGCACTATCTGACGCCGATCGTGATGACGATTCCACTTCAACTGCTGGCTTATTATATTGCCGTCCACCGCGGCACCGACGTCGATCAGCCTCGTAATCTCGCCAAAAGCGTGACGGTCGAATGATGGCTGCGACGGAGGGACCTGCACCGGCGCGGAAATCTCTAGGCGGGAGTTTCGCGCAGTAGGCGAGCCGCATCTTCGGGGCTTACGGAATTCAAATGAATCCCCGAACCCCATTCCAAACCCGCGGCTTTGGCAATTTGCGGCAAAATTTCAATATGCCAGTGGTATTGATGCTCGGCAGATTCCTGCGGCGGAAGTGAGTGGATGAAATAGTTGAAGGCGGGATGTCCGAGAGCGCGGTTGAGTTTAATGATCACGTTTCGGAGCGCACGGGCGAGGTCCAAAATGTCTTCGTCCGAGCTGCTCTCGAAAGTCGCCGAGTGGTGTTTTGGCAGGATCCACGTCTCATACGAAAAACGCGGCGCGAACGGACAAACCGCCACGAAACGCTTCGTCGAGGTTACGAGACGCGTCCCGCTCGCGGACTCCGTTTGGCTCATCGCACAATAAAAGCAAGCGCCTGTGGATCGGTAGTGTCGATTGGCCCCAGCGAGTTCCTCGCTCACTTCCTGCGGAATGAACGGAAGAGCGATCACCTGTGAGTGAATATGCTCGAGGGTGGCTCCGGCGGCTTCGCCGTGATTTTTATAGACCAGTAAGCAACGCCACCGCCGATCCTTGCGCAGCGCCGCAAGGCGCGCCTGATAAGCGCGCAAGATATTGACGAATTGATTTTCATCGAGCGCGCCGATGTTGACGATGTGGTGTGGATTTTCGATGATCACTTCGTGAACACCAACTCCCGGCCATAGCTTGTAATGACTCTGGTTAGCTTCACTCCACTGGCCAATGCCTTCGAGCGCTGGAAACTTGTTTGGAACCGTGCGCACACGCCAACCGGGTGTATCTGCCAAACTGTGCGGTTCCCGTTGCGCATAGATTTCCGGTGGCGTCATGATTTCATTGCCTTCGCAAAACGGACATGACAGCGAATACGCGAGCTCGGTTTCGCCGTCGCATTGGCGAGGCCGGTTCAAGCGGTTCGATGCGATGATGACGCAGCGCCCGGTGATGGGGTCTTGTCTGAATTCAGGCATGCCTAGGCTACAGGCCAACGTGTCTCATGAACGGGCGCGTACTGAATTGGGTGAATACCCCAAACCGACGAAATAAAATTCCGAGGAGCCCTGGCGCGTTGCTTCGGGCTTGGTCCGCTGCACGTTTAGAAAATACCGTTTCATCGCCGCCGTAAACGCGTGCAAATCCTGACTGATGAAACTTTTAATCAGCAAAGCGCCTCCTGGGCGAAGTAAGTCGACGGCGATCGAGAGGGCAATCTGGTTCAATTCAAAACAGCGCGCCATGTCCGCATCACGAATGCCGCTTAGTTTCGGCGCCAGGTCGGATAACACGCAGTCTGCGGGACCGCTCAGCAGTTGTTTAATCTTCTCGCGTACCTCATCCACGGTCATGTCCGCTTGCAGCAGGACGATGTTGCGTTCGTGAAATGGTTCGATACTCTGCAAGTCCACACCGACGATCTTGCCATTGGTGCCGACTATTTTGGCAGCGACTTGAAGCCAGCCGCCTGGGGCAGCGCCGAGATCGACGACGGAATCGCCGGCGTGGAGAAAATGGTAACGCTCCTGCAACTCAAGAAGTTTGTAAGCGGCACGGGAGCGATAACCCTGCTGCTTCGCTTTTCTGTAATAACGATCATGGTGATCGTAGGCCATAAAAACTGGATTCTGACCTGTTCGTGAGGAAAAAAAAAGCCCGACCTCCGGAGGTCGGGCTTGCTTACCGAAAGCTCGTCTGGCTTCAGCGAGCGCCTTTGACCTGCAATTCGACCCGGCGATTCACTGCGCGTGCCCATTGAGTGTCCTGATCAATCAAAGGCTTGCTTTCGCCCAGGCTAATGGCTGAAACGCGGTTTGGCTCCACGCCTTGCGCAACAAGCTCCTTGATCACGGTTTCAGCGCGGCGCCGGCCGAGCTTTTGATTGTACTCTTCAGAGCCTGCCACATCGGTGTGGCCCTCGATCACGAGAGTCAGATCGCCTGCTTGTTTCAGTCGCTGCGCGGCCAGATAGACTTGGCCTTTGCCTAGGTCGGTCAGCTCAGCGGAATCGAAACGAAAAGCGACCGTGGGGAACACCATCTTCTCTACTTCAACGATTTTTGGCACTTCCTTGACGACGACTTTTTCCACTGGGACTTCGACAATCTTGACGGTTTCTTGCGGAGTCGGCGCCGCGGCTTGTGGTTGTGCTGGGGCTGGAGCCGGAGCAGGCGCAGCGGGTTTCTGTGGCGCAGTTTTCGGCAACCCATAATCTGGCGTCTGTGGTTCGGCTAAAATCGGCGGGTGGGGACGATGCCCAAAGAAGGCTTCCTGTGGCTCGGTTGCGCTAACGAGAAAATGAAAAGGCCGAAATACTATCCATTCCGCCACAAACCCGACCGGGTAAAGCAAATAGGCCGCAACCCTCAATGGATTTGATTGGCTGTCGTCATAGTCATCCCATTCAGCCAAGAGTCTTTGCGGGTGGAGCAGTAATATCAGCATGAAAACCGACGCCAATGATCGGGAAACCTTCATATGAGCCTCCTTGCGGCTGAACAGGACAAGTCTAAGCGCCGGCAGCTTTTTTGTCAAATTTTTTGGGTGCCGCCTTAAGGTACGCGGGTCTCTCAATGCTCACATTTTGCATGCGAAAACAAGCAACCGCTTTGGTCAATTTCATCGTATCCCAGCGTTGGTTGTAAGCATTCCGACGATGTTTTATGAAACAGGTGATCCATCGTGCGTTTTGGGGGCGGACGTGCCTATCACTACCGAGAAGAGCGAGCGTCGCATAGCCATTACTTGGGAGCGGCCGCCGTTGAATGTCCTGGACATCGAGCTGCTAAGTGAGCTCGATCAGGTTCTTAGCAAATGCATAGATGACAGTGGCGTAGATCTCGTCGTACTGAAGGGCGCCGGGGCGCGCGCTTTTTCTGCGGGTGTGGATATTCGCGATCATACGAAAGAGAAAGTTCCTGAAATGCTCCAAATCGTGCATGGGGTCGTGCGCAAGCTGCTGGCATTACCGCAGGTGACGGTCGCCGCGGTTCGCGGCGCCTGCCTCGGTGGCGGTTGCGAGATCGCGAGCTCGTGCGACTTGATCGTCGCTAGTGAAGATAGTTTGTTTGCGACGCCAGAAATTCGCGTCGGCTGTTACCCTCCGGTTGCGTTGGCGCGGTTTTCCGAACTGATTGGTTATCACCGCGCCGCGGAAATGATTCTCACCGGAAGAAGTTTTTCGGCCAGCGAAGCCTGCGCCATGGGGCTGATCAATCGAGTCTGTGCGGCCGACCAATTTGATGCCGAGCTGCAGATGTTTTTGCAACAACTCTTGGGACAGAGCGGAGCAATTCTGCGTTTGGCGGTGAAGGGTCTGCGCGCGTTATCGTTGAACGGATTCGAGCAAGCGCTGCAGTATTCTGAGCAACTCTACTGCCGAGAGCTTCTGCAAACAGCCGATGTCGAGGAAGGAATCAACGCATTCCTGCAGAAACGGGCGCCAATCTGGAAGCATCGTTAAATTCGCCTCGCCGTTGTGAGTTCCAAAAGGAAAATGTGCGTGTTACCGTCGTGTTGAATGGCTGAGTTTGAAGTCAAAATCGCCACCGATGCACACGAAGTCGAAGAGGCCCAACGGCTTAGATTCCAAGTTTTCAATCTCGAACTCAAGAAAGGATTAAAAGCGTCTTACGAGCACGGCTTGGACGTCGATGAGTTCGACGCCTATTGCGATCATCTGATCGTTCGTGATCTCAAGAGCGGGGATGTGGTCGGTACCTATCGTCTGTTACGCGGCGCACAAGCGCGCCGGCACATCGGTTTTTACTCCGAAAAAGAATTCGACTTGTCGCGCATTAAACAGTGCGATGGAGAATTGATGGAGCTTGGCCGCTCATGCGCGCGCAAAGATTTTCGTGATCGATCCTTGCTTCCACTGATGTGGGAAGCGATCGCCGAACAGGTGCGGCTTCACCGGGTGCGCTATTTATTCGGGTGCGGCAGTCTGTATACCACTGAGCCAGCCGAGGTGAGCGCCATTTTTTCCCTCCTGAAAAACCGTTATTACGCATCGGAAGTATTTCGCGTCTCTCCAGTGGCGAACTGTCGATTCGTTGGCGTTCTGAACGATATGCCCATAAGTGATGAAGAAACGCTATTTCAAAAGCTGCCGAGTCTCATCAAGGGCTATCTTCGCATTGGCGCAGTGGTATGCGGGCCTCCGGCATTGGACCAAGAATTTGGCACGGCGGATTTCTTCTTGCTCTTGGATTTCGGTACTTTGAAAGAAGAATATTTGAAACGTCTCGGACTCGGCGATGTAAAGGTTAGCGATGCGCCTGCTTAAACTCGCCGCTTTTCTGTCGCTCTGGGCGGTGTTTTTCGCCTTGGTCGCGATCGTACATTTATGGATCTCGGTTCTTGGCCTGCCAAACCGCTGGAAAATTATCAGCCGTCTGAATCGTAATTACACGCTGTTGCTCCGACTCATCCTCAATATCAAAGTTACCGTCAGGGGCGACGAAGGCCAGCTCGAACGAGGTGGATACGTTATTATCGCCAATCACTTCGGCTACGTCGACGGTATTATCCTCGGCAGCATCTTCCCAGTTATCTTTGTATCCAAACGCGAGGTAAAAAGTTGGCCTATCGTCGGCCAATGGAACGTGCTTTGCGGCACAATTTTTATCAATCGGCAACGCAAAGGCCAGGTGGCCTCATTAATTCGACAAATGACGCGAAAGCTCCAGCAAGAAGCGAATCTGCTGCTATTTCCCGAGGGCACGTCAACAAACGGCGAAGCAATGTTGCCGTTCCAAACGGTGCCGCTTGCGGCGCCGTTGCGCAATCGATCGATTATCGTGCCGGTGACGGTCACTTATAAAACCATCGATGATCAGCCGGTGACAACGGCAAATCGAGATTCGGTCTACTGGTACGGCGATATGGAATTTGTCACGCACTTCTGGAATCTGCTGGCGCTGCGTGAGATCGACGTACTGGTGACGATCCAACGAAAAATCCAGTGCTTTCGTTATCCAAACAATTCGGCGGGAAGGAAAAAGCTGGCCGAGGACTGCTACAATCGAGTTCTGGGCCGAGCAACGGGAGATGTTACGATGGCTGAAGACGATAGCGATGACACAGACGAGCCGTCGACATTACTTTCCAGTTAGCTGTTTTTTTATATTCTCGACGAATTCTTTGAGCATGGCGTCGGCTTTTTTCCGGATTATCGGTTGACCGAATTCGCCGATTTTGCCGAGGATGTTTACGTCGGTTTCGACGAGTAGCTCAGTCTGATTGGCGCCAAGCTCTTTCAGGGTCATGCTGGTTTTACCATTCACTGCACCGGCAGCCATGCGGTCTTTGGCTTCGGCCCGCAAAGCGGCGCGCCAGTCATTTTTATTCTGCTCCTCGAGAATAATTTTGCCTTGAAGATTGAGCTTGATCGGCCCGACCCGGACGGTGAGCGCGCCTTGATAGGTCGTATCGTCGATCTTGCTCACCGATTCAACCCCGGGAAGGGACTTAGCCACTTTCGGAACGTCCATTAAAAAATCCCAAAGCGGCTCGCGAGCCACGGGAATCTCTGCCGTCTGAGTAAATTTCACCTTCTCTTGCCTTTCTTCTTCATGGGTTTCTTTTTGACCGCCTTCGCGGCAAGCTTGTTTTTCGATTGCTGACGAAGATCGCCCAAGGCTTTTTCCAGTGCGCGCCGAACGAATACAGCCGCCATATCCTTTTTGTAACCTGCAGAGCCCCGGAAATCACTGATCGGGTCAACCGCTTCTTTGGCCTTCTCGCCCGCTTCGGCAAAAGCTTCAGCCTTGAGCGGTTGACCGCGCAATACCGCCTCGGCTGCAGTGGCGCGGATCGGCGTTACGCCGACGCTGCCGAGAGCAATCCGGACATCAGCAATGGTTTTGTTGGACTTATCGAGGCTCAATAGGGCGGCGGCGGACACAGTCGCATAATCGTCGGCGGTTCGCGGCAAGAATTTGATGTACGCCGCTCCACTGTTCGGCGGCAGCTTTGGCACCATGACCTCAGTGATCAGTTCATCCGGGTTGAGCACGGTCTCGTAATAGTCCTTGAAAAATTCGTCCATGGGAATCACGCGACTGCCGTTTGCCGAAGTCGCTTTTAGCGTCGCACCCAAGGCGATCAGGCTCGGCGGTGGGTCTTGATTCGGGTCCGCATGGGCGAGACCACCGCCGACGGTCGCCATATTGCGCACGCGCAAGGTCGCCACGTGATGATAAGTTTCCGCCAGCATCGGCAAGCGGCGACGAACCAACGGCGAACTTTCTACTTGCCGATGTGTGGCGAGACCGCCAATGCGCAAGCCGCCGTTTTGTAATTCAATTCCGTTCAGCCCGCGGACTGAACGTAAGCTGATCAGGCAACTGGGTCGGACCAGTCGCTGCTTCATCATGATAATCAAAGCCGTGCCGCCGGCCACCAGTTTGGCATCGGAGCCGAATTCTTTCAGGTTCGCGTGAACTTCTTTGAGACTTTTCGGAGTCCGGTATTCGAAAGGTATCATGAGCGTATCCTTATTATTTGGCGAATTGATGCGCCTTTTGAATCGATTCGATAATCTTGTAGTAGCCTGTGCAGCGGCAAAGATTGCCCATCATCCAGTCTTTGATTTCTTCTTCGTTGGGCTTGGGATTTTCTTTGAGTAACGCGGTTGCCGCGACGACTTGTCCCGGGGTGCAAATGCCGCACTGGAATCCGCCGTACTGAATAAAACTTTTCTGTACCGGATTGAGCTCGCCGTTTTTTGCCAACCCTTCGACTGTCGTAATATCGTGGCCATCCGCCATGACGGTCAGCGTCAAACAGGAGCTGATCATGTCACCGTCCATGAGTACGGTACAAGCGCCGCACACTCCGACACTGCAGCCTTCTTTGGTGCCCGTCAAGCCCAGATCATACCTCAGATAATCGATAAGCAGGCGATTGGTCGGCACTTCGGCTTCGACCTTCTTGCCGTTGACGCGAAATTTGATCTTCTTGTTCATCGCGGTTCCTTTCTCACAAATCTGTCGAGCGGAATTTTTGGTGTGCGGCTGGGAAATCCCACTAGCTGCTTGGGGTCTCTTATAGAAAGAAATTCTTGAAACTGCAAGCGAGCTTAGCTGGGAAATTGAGCAAAATTACTGTCCATCCGGAAGGCTACAGCCGCTTAGCCCGTACCCGGAACAATTCGAGATCGGGCCGATGTATCGCGGTCAGAATTTGATTACGGTACGAATGCTTTTGCCTTGGTGCATCAGATCGAAGGCTTCGTTAATGTGGTCCAAGGGGAGCGTGTGGGTGATCATCGGATCGACCTTGATCTCGCCGCTCAGATATTTCTCGACGTAGCCCGGCAACTGTGACCGCCCTTTGACCCCACCGAACGCCGTGCCGCGCCAGACCCGACCGGTGACCAACTGAAATGGGCGAGTGCTGATTTCCTCGCCGGCGCCGGCAACCCCGATGATCACGGATTCGCCCCAACCCTTATGGCAAGCCTCGAGCGCGGCGCGCATGGTTTTGACATTCCCAATACATTCAAAAGAATAGTCCACGCCGCCATCGGTCATTGCGATAAGAACTTCTTGAATCGATCGGCCGTCGGATTGGGGCACGAGGAGATCAGTGGCGCCGAGATTTTTCGCCATTTCAAATTTCGCTGGGTTGGTATCGATGGCGATAATCCGTTCGGCCCGCGCCATGACGAGACCTTGAATCACGCTTAAACCAATGCCGCCGAGACCGAAAACAGCCGCAGCCGAGCCCGGGCGTACTTTGGCGGTGTTCAAGACCGCTCCAATGCCTGTGGTGATGCCGCAACCCAGCAAGCAAACTTTATCGAGCGGCGCGGCGGGATTGATTTTGGCCACTGCGATTTC
>DATBEY010000203.1:0-4376 GCA_036558765.1 Binatia bacterium
GTGGCTCAAGGCGACATTGATTATGTCGCCGGCGTAGGGCCGGCGTCCGTGGCCGCGACATTGAGCGGTCTGCCCTCGCGGGCGATCTGGTTCTCCTCGGACAGAATTTCTTACTGGCTACAGAGCGCGCCTCCCTACAAAACACTCCAAGACCTCAGAGGCAAAAAGATTGCGCTTTCCGGTGGCGTAGGCGGCACGAACCATGTCGCTTTGGTCATTGCCCTGGAGAAATCCGGTGCAAATCCGAAAGAATACGCGATGGTCGGAATTCCCGGCCAACAGGCACAGGTATTCTATTCACTAGAGTCGAACTTCGTCGAAGCGGCCCTCTTATCGCCGCCGCATATGTTTATCGCCGCACGAAAAGGATTTAACAAACTCCTGGATGTCGGCGCGATGGTCGAAATGCCCGGCGGCGGCCTGACGACTTTAATCAAGACGATTCAGTCACGTCCGGCAGAAGTAAAGCGCGTCATTCATGCTCTGCAACTCGCCAAAGACGAGGTGCGCAAATCCAAACCCAAAACCGTCGAGCTGATCATGCGACTTTTGAAAATGGATAAACAAGCCGCTGCGGAAACCTACGATGCTTTTCAGACGACGTTAAATCCGACGGGAATTCCGAATCGCGTCGGCATCGACAATCTGGTGCGCTCGCTCCAGGCGCAAGGACGCTTCACCGATCGTAAAGTCGCCTTCGGCGAGGTCGCCGACGATCGTCTGGCGGCGGAAGTAGCCAAGGAATTGGGTTACAAATCACCTTGATTCGACCGAGAAAACTGTTCCTTTCTCCCTTTGGGAGAAGGAAAGGATGAGGGTTCGGCAAGGAGGCCCTCACCCGCCGCTTCGCGCCAACCTCTCCCATTGGGAGAGGCAATAATCTCCTCGATGTAAGGCGTTAACCATATGAGTAATTTGTCTTGCGATGTTCTCGTCGTCGGCGCCGGGCTCGCGGGCTTCACCGCCGCGACTCGTGCTGCGGAAAAAGGCGCCAACGTTTTATTGGTCGAGAAGAGCGCAGGCGAACTAGGCGACGGAAATATTTTGATGGCCTCGGGGAGCTTGCGCGCCGGCGGCAAAAGCCCGCGCACCGACCCGCGCGAGCTTTATGATTTCGTTATGTCCGAAGGCGTCGCATACCCCGATCTGGTTCGGGCTTGGTCCGAAACCTGCGGACGCGCCGTCGATTGGCTGATCAGCAGCGGTGTCAAAGTCGACGAAACTGCGCCAGGCAGAATCTGGCTCGATCAATCCGGTGAAGTCTCCCTCGCTCCGGTTTACAAAAAAGATGTCGGCACCCGCGCCCTCGCCAAGCTCAAGGAGCGCTTTCTTCGTTGCGCCGGCCGTTATGAAAATAGCGTTGAAGGAAAAACATTGATCCTGGAGAATAACCGTATAGCGGGCATGGTCGGGATGCGTACCGGCGCAGAAATTGAACTTCGCGCAAGGTCGACGATCCTTGCCACGGGCGGCTTCAGCGCTAATAAGGATTTGCTTAAAAAACACATTGGCCCTCATGCCGATGAATGTAAGCTGCGCGGTTCGAAACAGGATACCGGCGATGGTCTCCGAATGGCACTGGAAATCGGCGCCAAAGCAGTCAATATGAAATACTTTTACGGCCATCTGATTTCGCGCAAAGCGCTCGTTGATGACCGCTTCTGGCCTTATCCGCGGCTCGATGCTTTCGTTGATGAAGGCATTTTAGTTAATCGGGAGGGCATGCGCTTCGTCGACGAAGGTCGCGGAGATGTTGCCGTGGCCAATGAGTTGGCTCGAACGGAGGACGTTACCGGTGCGGTGCTGATCTTTGGCGACGAGAGTTGGCAGGCAGCTAAAGACGACAATTTTTCCAATCTGGTAAAAACGCCGGCGCCCAATCCTTGGCTGATGGACCAGGGCGGCGAAATCTTTCGGAGTGAAACCATCGAAGGCCTGGCGCAGGTTCTTGGCATCGACACCATGCGATTGCATGAAACCGTCAGCGATTACAATCGCGCCGTCGATGCGAACGCAACTCAGTCGCTCGGCGTATCACGAACCGGCAAACCCAAGGTTCTGCGCGCGCCATACTACGGCTTACGAGTGGTGCCCGGCATTACTTTTACGATGGGTGGCATTCTCGTAAACGGCCGGGGCGAGGCTTCAAACGAAAATCAGCAACCGATTCCAGGTCTTTACGCGGCCGGAGACGCGATTGGCGGACTCATGGGCGGCTACCGCGGCGGCTACACGGGTGGTTTGATGCAAGCGGTCGTCATTGGAATTCTCGCCGGCGAAAACGCCTCAGTGCTGTAGTTCTCGGCCGCAACTCGCATCGCGCGCTTTCGCGCAGATCACTCTTTCAATTGCTCCCTGTAAAGTCCGAGCGCTTCCGTTGAAGGACGGTCGTTGATGGAAAACAAAATCGCGTCTTCCGTCGTGGTATTTTCATGGGAGTGCCATTGCCAGGAGGGCACCACGAAGATGTCGCCTTTGGCCCAATTAAATTCGTTCGCGGAGACCTTGGTCATGCCTTGACCACGAAATGCGTAATACACGGTCGTGCTCGTGTGACGATGCGTTTTGGTCCTCTCCCTGGGACGGAGAAGCTGGATGGAACAGGAACAGGTCGGGAGAGTATGGCTGCCATCGACGGGGTTGGCGTATTCCAGGATCACGCCGTCATACGGATCTCCCGCACTTTCCTTGAGCGCATCTAGGGTCGCACGCGTTTCTTCCCACGAATACCGGTACGGTGGCGCCTGAAAAGAATTTTTGATCCAGGCCG
This sequence comes from Binatia bacterium, assembly GCA_036558765.1. Lineage (GTDB taxonomy): Bacteria > Desulfobacterota > Binatia > UBA9968 > UBA9968 > DP-20. The sequence goes on from DATBEY010000203.1 coordinate 2,771, forward strand.
GGCGCGCATGAGAAAAAATTTTTGACGAAAAATTTTCCGCCTTCTCGATCGGCTGCTGCGGTTTGCTGAAATTTTCCTGAATCATCGCGCCAAAGTGCGTGACCAAGCGCACGTCCAAGCCATCCAACCACATGACCGGTTCCGTGGAATTGTTGAAGTGGTCGTGCCAGGTCCAGTTTGGTGTTGTAATAAAATCCCCTTCGAACATCGGGAAGCGCTCGCCTTCGACGATCGTGTAAGCGTTTGGAGTGCCCTTGATGATGAAGCGAATCGCGGCTGCTGTGTGTCGGTGCGCGGCGGCGATTTCTCCGGGTCGCACGAGTTGTACGGAAATATGCACCGTGTTGGTCATGCCTGCGACCAGGCCGGGATTACGCATCTGGATCGTTCGGCGGCCTGCCTCCCCGGTCGTGATTAATTCGCCGGCCCAATTGAGCGCCTGCATGATCTCGTCACCCTTCCACAAAAAAGGCTTTACCGTTTGGGACCATTCCGAGTGTTCCCAATGGCCTTTTAAGTTGCGGTCTTCCATCCACTGACTGAGCTCTTTTAAATCCATAGTTCCTCCAGGCGTGAAGGCACAAACCCGTGAGTTCTCAATACAAACCGCCGAGAATGCTGTCAAGCTAACTCTTTATGAAGGCGCGGGCAGTCGAAAGAACAAGAGGTCGGTCGCGTGATCGAAAATAAGCTTTAGGACAGAATAGCTCGCCGTGCGAAAGCGGTGATCGAGCGCAGTCGCCGATTGGCCCAACGGGCAGTTACTCCCAATGGCGTTAGCTCCAAGGCACGATCGACGATCGATCTGGCCGCCTCCAGAGCCCAATGATCGGCATCAATCTTATCCCCAAAAGTGAGTTCCTCGGCACCAAAGCAATGAGCAAAGCTATGAACCCATATTTTTCGGTGTCCAGCGTCTGTGTGAAGCCACACGCATGCCTCAGGTAACCAAGACTGTGGCCGCAGTTCATACGAAGCGGCTCTGATACCGCAACCGCGATATTCCAGTGTTTGGCTGATCAGATCGGGGTCAAAGTCCATTGAAAACTCTGGAACAATTGCTTTCCTGCCACTGGGCAATGTCGTCATGGAAGTTAAAGCTGCGCAAATCATATACCAGTCACGGGTTGGGTAAATTTCGCCCTCCGTCGCAAGAAGTCGCCGATTGCGCTATGAAAGCTGTATAGCTTGGTTTGCGCTCGGTACAAATTTCTTTCTGCGCCGTTTTTTATCGTTTCATATGTGAACTGCGGATTGACCCAAACTGAGCGAACCTGTTGCGCAACGGCGTATTTTGACAAACGAATAGCCGGACCGGGTGATCTTCCTTGAGCCCGAGATGGTACATCGAGATCCATTGACACTTCCTCGTGATCTCAACTACTGTAAAACCATTCTCCACCCGTAGGAGGATTCCATGAACTCACCGACATCACCCAGAATCATCGACGCCGATGCCCACGTTGTCGAATGCGCCCGCACTTGGGAGTTTATGGACGCTTCGGAGCGGCAATATCGTCCGATACCGCTGGAGACCCGCGAAGAAGCCGGCGTCAAGCTTCAGTTCTGGTTAATCGACGGCAAGGTCAGAGGATTTCGCTTTCCG
>DATBEY010000204.1:0-15545 GCA_036558765.1 Binatia bacterium
CGCGATCCTCGCAATCAACCGACGTAAACCAGCACATCCGCGCCGATCGCTTTCGCCAAAAGTGAGAGCATAACAGAAGCCTATTCTTGAAAATGAGGAAAAATCTGTAGGAGCGAGAATCTTTGCAGGTTGCTTCATGAACATCCTTCGGGTTCGAAAAGCATTCAAGTGCTTCGATCGAGCAGCAGCACCAATTGTGCCCCCCACAAAGGAATTCAAAACCAAAAGAATTTGGTTAAAGCGGCGCGCCCGTGATCCTTCAAAGTGCAACACAATTTATCCCGTTATTGCATTTTGAACTGATCACCATAGCTGAGTAGTGTCAGTTTTTGTGGCCTCCTCTTGACGCGGCGAAGAGAATCGAAAACAGGGTGAAAAAGTTAATGATATGGACGGTATGGTTGAACGCGCGCATGAACTCGTCGGGAAAAGAACCCCAGTTCTCGGGAAATTCGATCTGGCTGCGGGTTAATCCCGCGAGAGTCAGGGCGTAAGTGAAGAGCGCCGTAGAAAGCGCGACGCCGCAAGACGTCCCGATACGACCCGTTGTGACCGACATACCCGAAGCGGCCCCCAATTTGTCTCGCGGAACCGACCCCAGGATTGCGCTTTGATTGGGCGAATTGAAAATGGCAATTCCGAGCCCGATGATCGCGAGGGGCGAGATAATTCTAGGGATCGAGGCGGTGCGGGTAAGCGACCCAATGAAAAATTGTCCCAGGACAATAAACGCGGTGCCGACAGTGCATAGCAGGCGGGAACCGTAGCGGTCCGAGAGTCGACCGGCCAATGGCGCAAACATCACGATGACAACGGAGTTGGTAATAATGATCCAGCCCATCTTGGCGGGGCTGAAGCCCATAATGCTTTGCAAGTAAAACGGCATCAGGAATTGTATGCCGGACTGAGTCGAGGTGACAAAGAACAAGGTTAAATTGGCGAAGGTAAATAACCGGTTACGAAAGAGCGATAGGCTTAGAATGGGTGTTTTGGCTCGCAATTCGGCGCGAATAAAAAAACAAATACCAGCGACAGAAACCAGGGCCAGTGAAATCACCGTGGGATCGCGAAACCCTACGTGCGGAATGTCTCGAACCGTGTAAAGAAAAAGGGTGTTGGTAAAGAGAAGGAGGAAAGCTCCGAGGAAATCCATTTTGGCCCCTTGTTCTTCTCCTCCGGTTTCCTCCATCGTTTTCCATGCCAGGTAAGCTCCCAAAATGCCCACCGGCAGATTGATGTAAAAGATCCAGCGCCAACCGAGAGTATCGATCAGAAAACCGCCCAACGTAGGACCCGCGAGGAAACCGGTGTGCAAGGCTACGGACGTATAACCGAGCGCTTTCCCGCGTTCTTCCGCTGGAAAGACCGTCGTGACGATGGCCCTCCCATTGGAGGTCAACATCGAACCGCCAATTGCCTGCAGGAATCTGAAAAGAATCAGTTGAAGAGCGGAGCGAGATAGTCCGCACAGGCCCGATCCCACAATGAATAGAAGAAAGCCGGATATGTAGGTCCGTTTGCGACCAAAGAGATCGCCAATCCGGCCGAGAATGATGACCAGACCCACAAGCGTGATGTCATAAATGAGTACGGTCCATTGAATCGTATTAAGATCGGTCTGAAAAGTTCGAGTCAAAGTGGGCAGAGCAACCAAGAGTACTCTCTGATCGACTGCCACCATAAATAGTTCGAGACACACATTGAAGAGGACCAATGTTCGATTTGGACGTCCAATAGTTCTCGGCATGATATTTAACAATCCTAAACACAAATAACCGTCGCTGTTAATAAAACATACCTGCTACGAATGGTGCGCGCTTAGGGCTCAACGAGTTTTTATCGCCCGACGTTTCGAAAGAAGCTTACACTCACGCGGACGTTCAACAACACGCTGACGTTGGTTGGAAACAGAAGGTGTTGATAGCGTGAGTGGCGCTAAAACAACAACTGTTGAGGGTTTTGTCAGTCGACGATCAGATGATCTGTTGACTTGTACAGATGATGTGCTGGCTTATTCAGCTAAACGTTCTCGACAACCTCTTGACTGCAGCAAGCCTGAACGCTCCGATGAGCAGTCGAGCTCCTTCACAATCGTCTTGCCTTGCTAAGAAGACGGCGCGCCGTAGCGCTCGCGTAGTTGCAAATTTACCTCGAGCACATTGACCATCTTCTCGCCGATAAGTCCGGCGAACGGAGCGAAGGCGTTGGCTTGTAGCATCTGGTCGACCTCTGCGCGAATCTGGGTCGGGTCCCGTTTGAGATTCGCCGCCCATTTGCTGGCGACACGATCGAGTTGAAACTTCGCGTTCTCGAGGGTGATATGCGGATCGAGTCCGGATCCCGAAGTGGTTACCATATCACCAGGGACGTCCTGTAGATCGGCGTCAGCATGCTCATCTCGCCACATATCGAAGAACGTTGCTTGAATATCGGACCCTTCTTTCACGGGCTCGATGCTTGTTTGCGGTTTGCCGTCGGAGCCCGGCTCTGTCACGCTTGCGGGAAACTTTCCAGGATTTTCTTTCGAAAAACTTTCAAAAAAAACTACCGCTAGATCCGTCGCGGCGGGTTTGGGCGTTGTGGGATTGTTTTTGATCCACTCGGTAACATCCGCGTTGTGCACCTTCGCCCATGCGTCTACGTATGCTGCATGGGTCGGGTCCGCTTTGACCCACGCCTGAGCCAAGCTATTGTGGGCATCGGCCCACTGGGCCACGATATGCGCCTTTTCTTTATAAGTATCTTGTTGAAACCATGCTTCGACGTCGGGTGCGATGAGTTGTCCGGCCTTGGGTCCAGTGCGGTACTTCACAATCGGCCCAAGGGTACCCGCGATGCGCGCACGAAGTAAATAGTTCGATGGCGCAAGCGTCGATGAAGCGGATGCAGAGCCATCGTACGAAGCGGCGGAGGGACGAGGTTGAAAGTACTCATCCTTGGTGAACGGTTGCGCGATTAATCGCGAGCCAACGATCGTTCCGTCGGGAGCACGCACCAGGCTGCCGTTGGCTTGTTCGGGAAAGACGGCCTGTCCGATTGCCCATATGACCAATGGATACACACCGCAGCAGATGACCACCGTGAGACCAATCAACAAAGCGCTCTTCGATACATGTCGTAGCATGACAATTCTCCTATCGAACAACCATCAAGCTAATAGGTGCAACGCCACCATCACAACGTCGATCAGCTTGATACCGACAAAGGGCACGATGATGCCGCCAACACCCCAGATCATTATATTGCGGCGGAGCAGGGCATCGGCGCCAAGGGGTATATACTTGACCCCGCGCAGCGCGATCGGGATCAGCAGCGGGATGATGATCGCGTTGAAGATTACCGCGGAGAGGATCGCTGAGGTCGGCGAGTGCAGATGCATGATGTCCATTGCTTTTAGCCAGGGCAAAGTGCCGGCGAAGAGCGCCGGCACTATGGCGAAGTATTTTGCGACGTCATTGGCGACGGAGAACGTCGTGAGCGCGCCGCGCGTCATCAGTAGCTGTTTACCGATTTCGACAACCTCGAGCAGTTTGGTGGGGTCGCTGTCGAGGTCCACCATATTGCCCGCCTCCTTGGCCGCTTGCGTGCCGTAATTCATCGCCAAGCCCACGTCGGCTTGCGCCAGCGCCGGCGCATCGTTGGTGCCGTCGCCCATCATGGCAACGAGCTTGCCCTCGCCTTGCTCCTTACGGATGTATGCGAGCTTGGCTTCCGGCGTAGCTTCCGCCACAAAATCATCAACGCCGGCTTGTTTGGCAATGGCGGCGGCGGTGAGCGGATTATCTCCGGTGATCATCACCGTGCGCAGACCCATCTTCCGCAGCCGCTCGAAACGGGATTCCATTCCCGGCTTCAACACATCTTCGAGCACCACCACGCCGGCGAGCTGATTGCCCTCGGCGACAAGCAGCGGCGTCGCGCCATTGGACGCGACTTCTTTCACGATCTCCTCGACCGTGACCTCCAACGGCGGCGTCATCCAACTCAACATTTGTCCATTACGCTCTTTCACGAACCGAAGCACCGCATCCGGCGCCCCTTTGCGGATCGATTTGCCTCCCGCTAAGTCGATACCGCTCATCCGGGTGTGGGCGCTGAACGAAACAATCGTGGCCCCCCGTGGTACACCGACCGACGCGACAGAGCCGTTGAACTCACGCGCCAGTTTTACGATCGATTTGCCTTCGGGGGTTTCGTCGCCTGCTGAGGCGAGCGCCGCGAGCTGCGCCAGCTCGGCGTTGGAATAACCGCCAACCGGCAGGAACTTCGTCGCATGCCGGTTCCCGACCGTGATTGTGCCGGTCTTATCGAGCAGCACGATGTCGATGTCACCGGCTGTTTCGACTGCCTTACCGCTCTTCGCAATGATGTTCGCTTGCAGGGCGCGGTCCATACCCGCGATGCCGATCGCCGCTAGCAATGCTCCAATGGTCGTCGGAATCAAACAGACCAGGAGCGCGACCAGTGTCGGCACATCAGTGCCTAAGCTTCTCACGGGTTGCGAAATGCCGAGATAGCCCATCATATATTGCTCGGCGTTCCAGGCCATTGGCCAGAGTGGGACAACAACGATGAGAAAGATCAACGTGAATGCGGAAAGCACGAGGGTCAACGCAAGCTCATTCGGCGTGCGTTGGCGGATCGCTCCTTCGACTAAGGCGATCATGCGGTCGAGAAAAGAGTCGCCCGTAGCTGCGGTGATGCGGACGACGATGCGGTCGGAGAGGACCATCGTACCGCCGGTGACTCCCGACCGGTCACCACCTGCCTCGCGAATAACCGGAGCCGATTCGCCGGTGATTGCCGACTCGTCCACTGACGCTACGCCTTCAATAATTTCCCCATCGCCGGGAATAATCTGACCGGCCTCGACAACCACGCGGTCGCCAGTTTTTAACGCTGCCGACAGGACTTCCTCAACGGTATTGTTGGATCGAAGGCGATACGCCGGTGTGTCGGAACGCGTCCGACGTAGGGACTCCGCTTGCGCCTTGCCGCGCGCTTCCGCGAGGGCTGTGGCAAAGTTGGCAAAAAGAACCGTCGCGAAAAGCCAGAAATCAAGAGCGAGCAAATAGCTGACCGGCGCCTGCCCGCCTTGCCCGAGCATCGCCGCAACGGCGAATACGAAGGTCAACACGGCGCCAATCTCGACGCAGAACATCACGGGGTTCGACCACTGAATGTCCGGACGCAGCATCACGATCGATTGCCAGAGCGCCGCACGCAGGAGCTCTGGAGCAAGCAGATCGGTGCGCCGAGCCCGGCGAGGCGGCCGCGAATGCTGCGGTGTGGGAATAAATTCTGGTGCAGTCTCAGCCAGCTGAACGGCCATATACGGTTACCTCCTTTTGAGCAGCGTCGGGCGGCTCAGCCGCCGAACGGGATAGGTCCCAAGTGCTCCGCCAATGGCGCTAGCGCCGCCACTGGCAAGAACAGCAGGCCGGCAATGATGATGATGGCGCCGAAAAGCACGCCGCCGAAGGTGCCGGTATCATCACGCAAAGTGCCTAGCCCAAATGGCGCTGACTTTTTGCGTCCTAAACTCGCTGCCATCGCGATGGGCGCGATGATCGGCAGAAATCGGCTGATGACGATGACCAAGCCGCTCGCGATATCCCAGGGCACAGCCATCGGCGCAGGGTTGGGATTAGCATTGAAGCCGTACGCCACTCCCAAGCCGTCCAACGCCGAGCCGTTGTTCGCCGACGACGAAGAGAACTGATACAGGATCTGCGAGAAACCGTGCGGGCCGGGATTGCTCGTCGCTTGCATCCCCCAGATCGTTGCAGCAAAGAGCCCAGTCGGCCACAGAATCATGATCGGATGCACGAGCAGAGCGAGCATCGCGAGCTTCATCTCGCGCACTCCGATTTTCTTGCCAAGATATTCAGGCGTGCGCCCGACCATCTGGCCGACGATGAAGACCCCGATGATCAAGAACAGCAGCATGTTGATCATGCCAACGCCCTTGCCGCCGTAGATACAGTTGATCCACATGCCGACATAGGGTCCGAGCACGGCGAGGGGGTTCAGGCTATCATGCTCGGCGTTCACTGCTCCGTCGGTAACGTCCACGGTCAGTGCGGCGAAGGTAGCACCGGCCGAGGTGCCGAAGCGCAGCTCCTTTCCCTCTAAATTGCCGAGGTGCTGATCCACCGGCAGGCTGGCAACCGCGGGCAATTCCACCGTTCGCTTGCCGCCGGGCGCATTGGTGTCCGCGACCTCGTAACTTTGTGCCTTTGGATTGGCCACCAGACCGGGATTCGGTTTGAGCGCATCGTAGTAGACCGTCCAAACGATTGTCCCGACCATCATCGCCATCATGACCCAAAATATCGCCCACGCGTGTCGCAGCCGGCCGAGCATGCGCCCATACATGAACACCAGCGCAAACGGAAAGAGCATCATGGCCACGCAGGAAACGAAGTTCGTCAACGCCGTCGGATTCTCGAACGGGTGCGTGCTATTCATGCCGTAGAAACCGCCGCCGTTGGTGCCTAGCTGTTTCATCGGCACAAATACCGCCAGCGGGCCAATGACGATCGTCTGTTGCTTTACCTCGCCCTTGTCCGTGGTGCCCATCGCGCCCGGCTCGAGAGTCGAGGCCTGATAAGCGCTCTCGAAAGTCATCGGACTCCCCTGCTGCAAGAAGATGAAGGACACGAGAGAGGCCGCTGGCAAAAACGTGTACATCACGACGCGCCACATATCGACAAAAAAGTTGCCTACTGTTTTGTCGCCGCGCAGCGCCCGGATGATCGCGGTTAGGGCGCAGAAGCCGATCGAGGCGGACAAGAAGAAATTGGCGATAGCGAAGAAGAGCTGACTGAAGTTGGAAAAGTGCTGGTCCCCGGAGTAGTGCTGCACGTCCGTGTTGGTCATAAATGAAACCACGCTATGAAAGATCGTGGACGGCGCCAGCATGCCTTTGCCTTGCCCATTGAGCGGCATCCACGGCTGCAACGCCAGGACAATAAACCCGAAGACAAAGAGCACCGTGTTGAAGATCAGCAAGGCCGCAGTGTACTGCTTCCAGTCGAGCGCGCCGTTATTGAGACGGTCCTCGAACCAGCGCAGCAACCGTGGCGGTCGATACTTGCCGTCCATGATCCAGGCGAGATAACGGCTTAGCGGAATTGCCAGGATAGTTGTCGTGACGAGTATGGAAACAGGAAGCAACCACATGGTCTTCACCTCATCGGCTAAGAAACATTATTAAAGATCTGCTTAGAACCACTCGGGCCGTACCAAGGCGGCAAATAAGTACACAAACAGAAACGCGGCTATTGCAGCGGTTAAAAAAATCATTTCAGCTCCTTTAGATTTTCTCGCACGCCGAGATGAATACGTAGCAAAGCACCATTGAACTGATGCCGAGTAAAAACATTGCCGGCAGCCAAATCTCGAGATTCATTTCGACCTCCTCTGTGTTTTACTTGCGGCGCAAAGCGAATCGCATACCAAGAACTTGGCCTTGAAAAACCACGGCTTTTTGTAGGTTGCCGTTTTTTTAGCGGGAAAAGCTGCCGAAAGTGTGGGCGTCAGCCTAAACGCTGCGCAGAACAGCTGCTCTGTGGGATGACTTCTCCAGTGATTTGGATTCCTTCGTGGAGAACTTCAGCTGATTTCAATTCAGCTGAAACGATCCGGTCATCTTCTGCTGCTTCTTACCTTGTGAAAATCACGATTCGCTTGGCGAGCAATCATACGATTGCAATTTGCAAGAGCCGAGCGATCTCGACTTGCAAGTTGCAAATGGATTTTTATTGCCGCGGCTGAGTGGCGCCACGACTCATAGCAATTTCACGCTCTTATCCACTACCGATGGTGGCATGTTTTATGCGCTTTCTTTGAACCATCGGGAATCTCGTCAGCTCTGGAAGGAGAGGTCCGATGATTAAACCACAGATTCACATTCTTGTTGTCGATGACGAACGGAATATTCGTAGTAACCTCGGCATGGTGCTGGAGACGCAAGGCTACAAGGTGGACACATCGAGCAATGGCGATGACGCGCTCCTGCGCGTCAAGGAAGGCCGTTACGATATCGCCTTTGTCGATATCCGGATGCCCAAGATGGATGGATTGGAACTGCTCCGCTACCTGCGAGGGCTTAGACCGAAGTTGCCGGTGGTCATGTTGACCGCTTACGGAACCGTGAGCAAAGCCGTGGAAGCGATGAAACTTGGAGCGGTCGACTTTCTTGAAAAGCCGTTTGATCCGAAGACAATTCAGATTCTCTGTCAAGAGATCTTGGAGCGTGAAAAAATCGCTACGAGCTGCACCGTCGATGAGCTTCTGCACCTGGCGGAGCTGGCACGCTAGCGCAAGGCGTTTGGCGAGGCGCGCACTTATCTAAAAACAGCCATGATGCGGGATCGCAGCCGCCCGGAACCCTATTACCAACTCGGTGGGCTTTGCGAGCACGGCGAGCGAGTGCCCCATGCGGTGCAATACTATTATATGGCGCTTGAGACCCAACCCAATTTTGAGCCAGCGCGGACGGCTCTCGTCCGCCTCGGACGGATCAAAAACATAACCGCCGCGTAAGAGGACAGATGTCTATTATCACTATTTCACACGAGGCTTTTGGCGACGGGCGCGCGGTAGCAGAGCGCGTTGCCGACATTCTGGGTTACCGCTGCATCAGCCGGGAAGTGTTGATCAAGGCGAGCGAGCGTTACGGCATCGCGGAGGCAAAGCTATCCGAGGTGCTGGAAGAAATGCCGCGTCACTGGTGGGCTCAGTTGCTTGAAAGCCAGGGGCTCTATCGGATCGCGCTCAAAGCCGCGGCCTGTGAACTCGCGCAAGACGGAAACATCGTATATCACGGCCGCGCCGGTCAGGAGTTTTTTCCGGGCATCCGTCATGTCTTGAACGTGTTCGTAGACACACCGACGGAGTCCCGGATACGACAGGTTATGGCGCGCAAGGGGATGGATGAACAAGCAGCGAAAAGATACCTCGCCGAAGTAGACAGAATTCGCACCCGTCGCATCAGAGAATTATTTAAGATCGACTGGCGTGATCCGGCTCGATACGACATGGTGCTGAATACAGCCAAGAGCAGCGTGGAAACAGCGGCGCGCATGATCGCCGAAATTTCTCAACGCGAAGAGTACCGGCCAACTGCCGAGTCACTCCAGGCCATGTGCGATCTAACCATCAGCGCCAGAGTGGAGGCCTTGCTCATCGCTTCTGATCTAGACGTGTCGAATCTTGAAATCGATGTCCGCCGTGGCGAAGTTCGGATCGAAGGTATCATTCTTGCCGAGGGAATTGAGCAGGCCATCAGCGATATGGTTCGTAAGATCCCGGGCGTTATCGGAGTTCGAACCCACTTTGTGGTAACCCCGCCCGATCACTATTTGTATGGAGACAGCCGTTAGAGAAATCCGAGCGCGAACACTGGACCCAAGAGATTGACAGGGCGCGATATCTATAGAAGATGAAAGTACCGGCGCCGCGGCGATGACGAACTGGATCGCTAAAGTCAGCACAAGAATAACGTCAGCCAAAACCGTCCCCATGCGCTACGGCGATCCTATACCGCACGCCGCACCGAAGCTATCAGCGCCCGTGTACCCCTAGAGTTGAACTCACATTTGCGGTCGTAACAGTTGGTTTTTCGCCACGGAGGAAATTTTTTGAATTCCCCATCAAAAGCAATTGCAGTTTCGGCGGTCTTGACGCTCTTTGTTCTTATGGTTTTTAGCGCTCTTAGTAGGGAAACCCGGCGGGAATCGGAAATTGTTTTCACCGATTTTCTGGACGCCTTGGAGCGCGACAACGTTCAAGCCGTTACAATCCAAGGAAATAATATTCAGGGGAAATACAAGACCGGCGAAGTATTCAGAACCTTTGCCCCAGATGATCCCGATCTGGTGAAGTCATTGCAGGATAAACACGTGCAAATCGCTGCGAAGCCGAGCGAGTCGCCATGGTATATGGCGCTACTAATGAGCTGGTTTCCCATGCTGCTTCTGATTGGGGTGTGGATATTTTTCATGCGCCGCCTTCGGACAGGCGGTGTTAACGCGTTCTCCTTTGGTAAGAGCCGCGCAAAACTGCTTACCGAGAATGAACACAAAGTAACCTTTAGCGATGTTGCCGGCGTGGATGAGGCCAAAGATGATCTGCAAGAAATCATCGCATTCCTAAAAGACCCAAAAACATTTACGAAGCTTGGCGGCAGGATTCCCAAAGGATGTTTGCTCGTAGGCCCCCCGGGAACGGGCAAGACCCTGCTGGCGCGCGCGATTGCGGGCGAAGCCGGGGTTCCGTTCTTCAGCATCAGCGGTTCCGATTTCGTGGAAATGTTCGTCGGCATCGGAGCTTCCCGAGTGCGTGATCTTTTCGAGCAGGGGAAAAAGAAGGCACCTTGCATCATTTTTATCGACGAAATCGACGCCGTCGGGCGTCACCGCGGAGCCGGCCTTGGTGGCGGTCATGACGAGCGGGAACAGACGCTGAATCAGCTGTTAGTTGAAATGGATGGATTTGAGTCCAATGACGGCGTCATTCTCATCGCTGCGACCAACCGTCCTGATATATTGGACCCCGCGTTGCTCCGACCGGGGCGGTTCGATCGACACGTTGTAGTGCCACGACCGGACATCAAAGGGCGAGAAGGTATTTTACAGGTGCACACCCGCAATGTGCCTCTGTCAACAGAGGTGGATATCAGGGTGCTGGCGCGATCCACCCCTGGATTTACCGGCGCGGATTTGGAGAATCTCGTAAACGAGGGGGCTTTGTTGGCAGCTCGGAATAACAAGCAAAAAGTCGATATGCTTGATCTCGAACTGGCCAAGGATAAGGTCCTGATGGGTGCGGAACGGCGCAGCATGATTATCAGCGACGAAGAAAAACGCCATACGGCTTACCATGAAGCCGGACATGCATTAGTGGCCAAGCTGCTTCCAGGGGCCGATCCGATCCACAAAGTGACCATCATTCCCCGCGGCATGGCTTTAGGACTCACCCAGCAGCTTCCTCTAGACGAAAAACATAACTATTCCAGGGAATATCTACTCACTAATTTGGCCATCCTGTTCGGCGGCCGCGTGGCCGAAGAGCTCGTGCTCGAGCACATGACGACCGGGGCCGGGAGTGATATCGAAAAAGCAACGGATCTGGCGCACCGGATGGTGTGCGAGTGGGGCATGAGCGAAAAGCTAGGGCCAATTACTTTCGGCAAGAAAGAAGAAGAGATTTTTCTGGGAAGGGATTTTACGCAGCAAGTTGACTATTCCAAGGCGACAGCTACAGAGATCGACGGTGAGATCAGGCGCATTATCCAAGAGAGCTACCATCGGGCTAGGAAGCTATTAACGACAAACGTTGTCCTGCTCCATCAAATTGCGGCGAAGTTGCTCGAAAAAGAGGTTCTGGACGGTTCGGAGATTGATGCCTTGGTTAGAGCTTTTCATGGTAACGGTGAAGATCCGTTCACACCATCGACGACGATGGCCGCTGCTTAAATAACGACGTGAGTGCAAGTGTGCTTCGGCGTGAAGGAGATTTGGAAGTGTGAGAGGCTCTTCGATCCACACAAATTGCTTTTCTTTTTCGTTCCATTCCTCTATTTATGGTGTGCTTTTGACGCAGGCGGGGGTGAAGGACCGATAAATGAAAGCGGCTGAGCTGTTTGTCAAATGTCTCGAAAACGAGGGAGTTGAATACATCTTCGGCGTTCCGGGCGAAGAAAATGTCGATATCTTGGACGCGCTTTTGGAGAGTCCGATTCGGTTCATCACTACCCGCCACGAACAAGGCGCGGCATTCATGGCCGATGTTTATGGCCGGCTTACGGGAAAAGCGGGAGTTTGTCTTTCGACGCTCGGCCCTGGCGCCACCAATCTCATCACCGGTGTGGCCGACGCCGACATGGACCGAGCGCCGATGGTCGCCGTTGCCGGACAAGGCGCAACCACACGCATGCACAAGGAGAGCCATCAAGTTTTGGACTTGGTGAACATGTTTGAGCCGATTACGAAGTACGCGTCGCAAATCCGCGAGCCGGAGATCGTCACAGAGATTGTCCGGAAGGCCTTCAAAGTTGCGCAAACCGAGAAGCCCGGCGCCTGTTTTATCGACTTTCCCGAAAACATTGCCGCCGCTGAAATTGGCGGCAAGCGCCCGATCGAAGTTCAGAAGGCGTACATCTCGGCACCGCCGGATTTTAAAATTGATCAAGCGGCGAAGATCATTTCGCAAGCCCGCGATCCGATCATTCTTGCGGGTAACGGCGTCATCCGAGCGGCCGCGACGGATTCACTGGTCGCTTTTGCCGAACTGCTGCACATTCCCGTTGCGACGACGTTCATGGCCAAAGGCGCGATCCCTTTCTCCCACGAGCTGTCGCTTGGCACCGTCGGACTCAAAGCCAAAGACCTGGTCTCCTTCGGCTTCGATAAAGCCGATGTGGTTATTTGCGTCGGCTATGACATGGTCGAGTATCATCCCGAGCAATGGAACCCCGATTGTTGCAAGACCATCGTGCACATCGATGCCTTGCCCGCGGAAGTCGACGAGCATTACATCGTCGAAGTCGGCGTGCTTGGGGAAATCGGCGAAGCGTTACGCGCTATCGCCTGGAAAGCCAAACCGCAAACCGGCTACCGTTTGAAGCCGCTACGCCATGCCATCGTGCAGGAACTCAGCGCTTGGGCTGAAGATCAAGCATTTCCCGTCAAGCCGCAGAAAATCGTTTGGGATCTTCGCCAAGCGCTCGCCCCTGAAGACATCGTGATCTCGGACGTGGGCGCACACAAAATGTGGGTGGCGCGCATGTATCGAACGGAACGGCCGAACACCTGCATCATCTCCAACGGCTTTGCTTCCATGGGAATTGCCGTTCCGGGCGCCGTCGCGGCGAAGCTCGCTTTTCCCGACCGCAAGATTGTGGCGGTGACCGGCGATGCCGGTTTCATGATGAATTCACAGGAGATCGAAACCGCGCTACGGACGAGCACACCCTTCGTCATCTTAATCTGGAACGATTCCGAATACGGTCTCATTACCTGGCACCAGCTGCGCCGCTTCGGCCGACCGAGCCACGTCGCCTTCAAAAATCCTGACTTCGTAAAATATGCGCAAAGCTTCGGCGCCAAGGGCTATCGAATCGAACATACCGCTGAGCTCACCCCTTTACTTAGGCAAGCGCTCGCGGACAATACTGTTTCGATTATCGACTGTCCGGTCGACTACTCGGAAAATATGAAACTCACAAAGAATCTGAAGAACCTGATCTCGCCGATATGATCCTGCTGCTAACCCTAGCGTCCATGGTCTTTCGGGCTATGACTCACTTGCTTTGATCAAATGAAAAAATCATTGGCATTCCTCGCGGCCGCGATTGTCGCTGTCTTGGTGCTTCTCGGGATCCTGAGTCGCTTCTTCGTCGACTTGCTCTGGTTCGGTTCCCTTGGACTGAGATCGGTATTTACAACCGTCTGGCTGACCGAGATCACCATCTTCGTTATCGCGGCTGCGCTGTCCTTTGCGGTTTTGCTGGTGAACGGCTTGCTCGCGCTGCAAATCAGTTCTGTCGGCCCGCGCATCTCGCGCGGGTTTCGAGTCTTGGGGCGCAATGCTCAAGGGCTGCCCGAGCTGCTCGAGCTGTCCATGGATCGATTACCGTGGAAGTTGCTCGTGACCGGAATCGCCTTGGCGCTCGGTTTGATCGTGGGCTCCGCGCAAATCGGCAATTGGGAGATCGTCCTCAAGTGGCTGCATGGCGCTCCGTTCCGGCGCACCGAGCCGATATTTGGCTACGATTTGAGTTTCTATCTTTTTACGCTCCCCGCCTACGATGTCGTGCGCGATTGGGCACTGCTGATTCTCGTACTGGCGGCTATTCTTGCGGCGGCGATTTATTGGTTGCGCGGTGAGATCACGCATCAGCCAGGCACCATGCCCAATTTGAGCCGGGCCGCGATCCGGCATCTGTCGGCTCTGCTCGCGATCTATTTCATCATCAAGGCGGCGAGTTACCTCCTCGATCGCTATGAGCTCTTGCTCAGCAACAACGGCGTCGTCTTTGGCGCGACCTATACGGACGTTCATCTTCGTCTACCACTGCTGGTAACTCTTGCGGCCGTGGCGCTTATCGCCGCGGCTCTATGCGCGCTCAACGTTTGGCGCGGGCTGTTACGTTTGCCTATCATCGCTGTGATCTTGCTCTTCGCCTTGTCCTTCCTACAGGGCATCGTGCCGGGTGTGTTCCAGAGTTATTGGGTAAAGCCCGACGAACTCCGACTCGAATCGCGTTACATCGCCAACAATATCGCCGCAACCCGATTCGGCTTCGGGCTCGAGCACATCAGCAGCGCGCCCTTTCCTGCGAAAGGAAGTCTCACCCGCGAAGTGATCGCCGCCAATGAGGTCACGATCCAGAATATTCGCTGGTGGGATCCGCGGCCGCTTCTCGACACCTACCGCCAACTCCAAGAGATACGTCTCTATTATGACTTCAACGACATCGATATCGACCGTTACGTGATCGACGGCGCCTATCGCGAGGTCATGCTTTCGGCCCGCGAGTTGAATCAAGCGAAGATACCGGCAGAAGCACAAACCTGGATCAATCAGCGCTTTAAATTCACCCACGGAAACGGCATTGCCATGAATCCGGTGAACCGCTTCGACGAGGGCGGACTACCGATGTTCTATGTAAAAGACATTCCGCCGGTCACCTTGCCGGAGCTCAAGATTAGCCGTCCGGAAATCTATTTCGGCGAGAAGACCGCGAATTATGTCGTCGTTGGCGGCGACACCAAGGAATTTGATTATGCCAAGGGCCAGGAGAATGTTTATAACACCTACGCCGGACGCGACGGCGTCTCATTGGGCAGCTTCTGGCGGCGTGCTTTGTTCGCGTGGCAGTACGGCGATATCAAGCTCTTGATCAGCGACAATGTGACGAGCTCGAGCCGGATTTTATTCCGTCGCTTGATCCAGGACCGTATTCGGCGCATCGCGCCGTTTTTGGTTCTCGACCACGATCCGTACTTGGTGCTGAATGAAGGCCGCTTGGTGTGGCTGCAGGATGCCTATACGGTCAGTGATTCGCTGCCTTATTCTCAGCGGGTTCAAGGCGGAAGCCTCAACTATATACGTAACTCGGTGAAGATCGCGCTCGACGCCTATGATGGCAATCCGGTGTTTTACATCGCCGACGCCGACGATCCGGTTTTACAGACCTACCAGCGTATTTTCCCGGCGCTCTTTCAGCCCCTGGAGCGCATGTCGGCTTCGCTACGCAGTCATATTCGCTATCCGGAAGATCTTTTTACGCTTCAGGCCAGCGTCTATGGCACCTATCACATGCAAGATCCCGAGGTGTTCTATAACAAGGAAGATCTCTGGAATTTTCCCCGCGAGAGCCACAAGGGGCAAAACGCCGCGATGCAGCCGTACTATACGATCATGCGATTACCAGGGGAGCAGCGCGAAGAGTTCATCCTGATGCTGCCCATGGTGCCCAACAATCGTGACAACATGATCGCCTGGTTGGCCGCACGGTGCGATGGCGCAAACTA
>DATBEY010000205.1:0-5355 GCA_036558765.1 Binatia bacterium
ATAAGCTTGTACGGGATTTTGCGCCCCGCCAAGCAGGCGCCAGACCGGCTCGCGATAGTGCTTTCCCTTGATATCCCAGAGCGCGATATCGATGGCGCTCACGGCCGAGCTCCACATGCCGGTCTGAGCGCGCGGATTGAACTGTTTGTAGAGCTGATTCCAGATCCGTTCGCTCTCCAGCGGATTTTTGCCGCGCAAAAACGGCCCCGCCTCGCGATTGATAAATTCTTTGAGACCGAATCGCTGCGCGCCGCGAGTCAGCCCGTACCCGATTATGCCATCGTCAGTTTCAATCGCGGTAAACAAGACCGATGTGACGATCTTTTCCTGCAACAGCGGCACATCGATGGGAATACGATGCAAAGTCGCTCGGACGTCGCCGATTTTCAGAGATCACCTCCGGAAGTGCTGCTCCAAACTTTTCTGTTTTCAGTCCGTTCAGTTGTTGAAATCGCTCAAACCCCGGCTCGATCCTCCGCTGCAACGACTCGATAATGTCATCCTGAGGCAAAAGCCGAAGGATCTGGTTTTACGGTGTGACAGCGAAGACGAGATTCTTCGCTAACGCTCAGAATGACATCTATTTGATTTTATCGTTGCGATACAGTCTCGACGCAGCCGACACTTTAGCGCATCCTCGACGTGATATCTGTCTCGCATCTCAGGCTTTCAAATTATCGCGGCGGTAGTGGATCGGCGCCCGCCAGCTTGTTAAAGACTTCGACCGTTGCGGCATCGCGCGGCAAATCGCGAATCACTTTTTGCAGCGCTTCGGGCGCGAGCGGCGAAGGCGTATCGCCGGCGGTCCTCTCATATTCCTTTTCAAATTCCGGATCGGTGAAAGTTTTGCGCATCGCCGCTTGAAGAATCTCCGCGCGCTCTTTCGGCGTGGCCGGCGGAACGAAGAAATTTTGGCCGGCAAGTCTGAAAGCGCGAAACATTTCGAGAAGCCTTTTCTCACGCTCGGAACGCGCGAAGCTTTCGAGCTCCGGAAGTCCGGCAAACCGAGCGTTCTTTTTTCCCTTCGGAATCTCGATGCCAGCGAGAATATCAACCATGCCTTTGTCCAGCCAATCGCGCGAGCGCACCAACATAGTCTCGGCGGTCGTGACACGCGCGTCGATCTCACGGCGGATGATCGCGATATCCAGTTGAGGACCGGTATAGCCGGTGACGAACTTCGGCTCATTGAGTCCGAGCATGTACGCGAACAGACGTCCTGTGATGTAGACCGGATGACCGACGGATTGACCGCCGACGCGCACGGCCGGCGCGGCGCGCAGTTTCTCCAGCGTGTTCAATCCGGCATCACGGTGCGTGATGAATAAATAATGTTGGGCGCTGTCGGGTGTGCCGAGGTAAATGAATTTGTCGATGTCGTATTGTACGTCGGGCTCGCTCAGCACGGCATTGGCGACCAATGCGGCACCCATGCTGCCCAACGTGAGACCGTCGGGCTTGGCGACATTGAAGACGTGATTGGCGGCCTGCCGACCGCCGCCGGCTGGCATGTATTGGATGACGATGTTCGGATTGCCTGGAATGTGCTTGCGCAGGAGGTTCGTGACCGCGCGCGTGCGCATATCGGCGGAACCCGCGGGCGGCCCGCCGAGGACGACGGTAATGGTCTTGCCGGCGTAGAACTGCGATTGAGCGAAGCTCGAGCTGGCGCTCAATGCCCAGAGGCTCAATATGGCGACAATTGCGGCGATGCTCATGACAAGAGTCCTGCCGAAGATGCGACAAAGCCCTCCTACTCCAGTCCAAGGGAATTGTCCACTATGACCTCTTTGAAATGGCGCTTACCCGAACAGAACTTCTCATTCGGCACAATCCGGACGCCAAGCTCTAGTGTTCCGTCATTCCCGCATGCTTTAGCGGGAATCCAGGTGGAATTCGGACTGGACCCCGATTAAAACATTCGTGGATGACGTGTTGTTACTCTTCCATTCTCTGTGGCGGAGAGTATCTCGTTCGGTGCTTCAGTTGTTTGAGAAAGATTCCTCGCTTGGCTCGGAATGACAGGAGTGTATCTCTGTGACCTCGAACCCTTGGCTTACGGTTTCGTCACACCGAGCTCGCGTCGCGCCTTGTCGAGAAAACTGAAATCGGTGACTTGCGAAACGCTGAAGGCTTGCGCGATTTTGGCGTCCTCGCGCACCAGATCGATCATCAGCTGAATCCCTTCAGGTCTGACCGACATGTCGCGCATAATACCGCGCCCGAATTGCTTGAGCATTTCATCAGCGAGGCGCCGATCGGTAAGCCGCCACTGCTTCAAAATGATATTGATCACCTCGTCTCGGTTGCGCGGCTCGAGGCTAAAAAGGAAGCCGCGCAGCGTGGCGCGAACCATGCGGTAAACTTCGTCCGGATTCTCCTGAATTTTTTTGGCGGACGCGCCAAAACCGTTCTGAGGAAAACTCAAGATGTCGCCCAGGAACAGCAACTCGTTATAGCCCTTATCGACGGCAATGATGTTCTCAGGCACGCCGAGTAATGCCGCGTCGACCGTGCCGGATTCGAGCGCGGTGAGCCGGTTGTCTCTGAGCGGAATGACCGAGACATCGCGGCCGGATTCCAAACCGAAGTGCTTGAGCGCGGCGTCGGCCATCAGGGTCGCGGTCCCGCCGGTGGTGCTACCGGCCACTTTCTTGCCCTTGAGGTCGCGCGGCCCACGAATATCTTTTCTGCTAATGAAAGATTGCAGCGGCCGATCGACGGCACAGGCAAGAATTTTAGCCGGCGCACCGCGCACGATCCCCTGGATAATGCCATTGACGGCGGCGCTATAATCGAGATCGCCGCGCACGAAAGCGGCGTTTACCGCCTGAGTGGACATGAAAATCATTTCCAGATCGATTCCTTGCTCGCGGTAAAATCCTTTGTGGTAGGCGACATGAAAAGGCAGGAAGCCAATATTGGTGGACTGAATTCCCATCCGAACTTTTTTGAGCGTCGGTTGCGCGTACAATTTCGCTTGGCCAAACACCACCGACAGAAGCGATAATCCGATGAGCCAAATTGCCATATTGATAACCCGAGTATTCATAACGCAATAAAGTTTTGCAGGCCGTTATACGCCGTAGCATAATTTGCCGCGCATGAACAATATCGGCACGGTCCATCGCCGAGGCGCTTTGATGCGTTGCAACATGGGGTGGTGTGCGGTAAGACCGGGGCCGATTTGAGTATGACTCGGACTAAACTTCTGTCGAACGGTTTCGAGGTGACTATGCTCGACTGGCGCTGCCGTTATGCGCTCGCTCTTTTGCTGATCGTGCTCGGGTTTGCAAGGAGCAGCGCGGCGCAAGAGAAAAAGTCATACACCATCAATCTCGGCTACTCGGCGATCAGCGGCAGCTTTGCGCCGCTCTGGGTGGGATTCGATCAAGGCCTGTTCAGCAAGCATGGCATCGATTTGAAGATGGCCTACATCCAGGGCAACCGAGTGATGATGTCGGCGCTCACGGCCGGTGAAATCCAGCTTTACCAGGGTGGCGCCGAAGGGTTGATCCGCCTTGTGTCCGGCGGCGGTGACGGGATTTTCGTTGCTACCCAGTATAACTTCGTTGGCCACTACGTGCTGATGACGGATCCGAGCATTACGCGGCTCGAAGAGCTCCGTGGCAAGAGAATTGCGCTCGATCCGACGAGTCCGACTTACGGCTATATGCTAAAAGTTTTGGAGCAGGTTGGACTGAAAAAAGAAGACGTGAGCTTCGTTCAGTTCGGCACGGCAGGACAACCGGAAAGAGCGATGGCGGTACTGCGCAAACAGGCAGCCGCAACGATCCTCACCGCACCGAATACTTATGCAGCCGAAAAGCAAGGGCTGAGAAAATTTTCCGCCATACGCGATCTGGGCATACGGCAACTCATCACGGTTACGGCGACGACGAAGAAATATTTGCGCGAAAGGCGGGACGCCGTCGATGCGGTCTTGCGCGGCTACATCGAAGCTCTCGCCTATGTTAAGGCCCAGAAAGACGTCACTATTAAAGTGATCGCGAAATACACGCGCCAGCGCGATCCCGAGGTGCTGGCGAAATTTTACGAGGATCTGGTTCCCGATCTGCCGCGCATTCCATATATCGACGAAGTCTCGCTCCGCGCCACCATCGATGCCATGCAAGCGCAGGGGCCGCCGCTGCCGAAAGTGGATGTGAAAGCGCTTTACGACAACAGCATGCTCAAGTCGATCGAAAGCGGAATGAAACCCTGATTGTTTGTTTTCGATCTCAGAATAAGTGGTCACCGGTCGGCGGAAAAAATCCCTCCTGACCTCCCTTTGCTAAAGGGAGGGATCAAACACGCACGCCATTGTTCCTAGAACATTTTAAAATCGGCAGTCTGGAAGCACGAGTCTATTGACGACAACCAGAACTACAGGCCTGCGGCGCGGCGCTCCTCCATGGCGTAGCGCACCAGAGCGGCGTAGCGATAAATCACGTGAGCGAATTTTCCGTAGGGTAGCGTAATGAACAGCGCCGCGACGACGCCTAGGTGAATCACCAGCAGCGTTCCCATCGTCGACGTTTCGCGGAACGCGAGCAGCGCAAGCCCGGTGAAACTGGTGAGAAGCAACAGCACGAGAAACGCGACGTCCATTTTCAGCATGCTGGCATCCGCCGGCGTGCGGTCGCTTTGCGATTTCAAGTAGAGCAGCCCGACGGTGCCGATCAACAGACCTATGCCGCCCACGGTGCCGAGAACCACGGGTGCGCTAAAATAGGGATAGGGCGCTTGCCAACCGAGAAAGTGATCGTAGAATGCCGCGACGGTGGTGGACGCGAAATCCAGCAGGAATCCGTAGAAAACCAAGTGATGAAACCACATCCGTGTAGACGAAAAACTTTCGGCGGGATAGTTGCAGCCGGCGCCGCCGCCTTTCATATAGGCCAAGCCGAAGGCGTCTTTAGTCGCGCGCCAGAACGCGGCAAAATCGAGCATCTCCAGCGGAGTGGCGCCGGTTTCACGCCAGAAGCGCACCGCGCCGATGATAAAGATAGCGAAGCCGTATAGCGCGATCAGCGAAGGCAGCACGGTCATGGCGGCAAACGGTACGACGCGGTAAAACGTCGCCGCGCCGAGATGGGTGGCGAATAGAACGTTAGCGCCTTGGTACAAAAGGACGAGTGCGAGAATGATCATTATCGACGCGACGGTGATCACGGTCACTGCGAGCGCGTTGTGTTTGAACAAACCGGATAAAATCGTTGGCCAGGTAAACTCGCGATAAGTGTCCGCGCGCAGCTCGGACATGAGTTTCGGAATATTGACGCCGAACTCGTGCGGCGGCGCATACTGGCAGGCGTAGTAGCAGTCGCGGCAATCGAAGCAAAGATTAGCAAG
>DATBEY010000206.1:0-3572 GCA_036558765.1 Binatia bacterium
TCTCTATTATGAAAGCCATGGTCACGGTGAAGCGCTGG
This sequence comes from Binatia bacterium, assembly GCA_036558765.1. Lineage (GTDB taxonomy): Bacteria > Desulfobacterota > Binatia > UBA9968 > UBA9968 > DP-20. The sequence goes on from DATBEY010000206.1 coordinate 39, forward strand.
TTTTCGTGCCCTCGACGGCGTACTCGGGCGAAGTCTGGAAGCCCTCACAAATGCCATTGGCAAGCTCATTGAACTTAATTTTTCATGACCCGCGTGGTTGCGGTCGCTCAGTGGCAGTGCAAAGCGTATATACGATCGAGCAAATGGCGCTCGATATCGTTGCGCTGATGGATCATCTCAAGATATCCAGCGCGCATCTGATCGGTCACTCGATGGGCGGGCGCATCGCGCTTTCGTTAACGCAAAATTTTCCCGGTCGTGTGAAGAGCTTGATCATGGCCGCGAGCGGATCGGGGCCCGCGGCGCGGCCCGGCTCGGATTGTATTCCAGGCCTGCCGCATCGGATGGTAGTCGACTTGGTCCAAATGGGATTCGAAAAATTTATTTATGACGAGATCGTCGAATCGGACACCTTTTTCACGAAAGATTATCGCGAAAAGCATCGCGCCGAAGTCGAGGAATTTTTCCGGCTCGCCTGGGCGACCCACGCGAAGCTTCCTGAGTTTATTTATCTTTGCATCGCCAGGCACAATTTCGAAGGCACGCATCGGCTCGGGGATGTAAAAGCGCCGACCCTGGTTCTGATCGGCGAAGCCGATACCATCGGAAGCAATCACATTGCGCAGTCCAAAGTATTGGCCGAACGAATTCCTGGGGCCGAGATGAAGATGCTGAAGGGACAATCCCACGGATTTTTTTGGCAGGCACCGGATGAGACGAATCGAGTGATTTTAGACTGGGTGAACCGTCATCGCGGGGTATCCTGAACTCGATGGCTGGGTGAAAAGCGCAGTGTGATGCGCCGCTCTAGGAAGTAGTCGGCGGCGGCGTATGGACACCATTCGTGAGGAGTAATGTCATGGGGCTTCTCGACGGCAAGGTTGTGATCGTGACCGGTGGCGGGCACGGGATCGGGAAAGCTTATTGTCGGGGCATAGCGCGCGAAGGGGGAGTTGTGGTCGCTGCGGACATCGATGAACAGGCGGCCGACAATGCCGCCAAGGCGATCCAGGACAATGGCGGGAAGGCGCTTGGAATTCACGTAGATGTTGCGAGCTTCGCGAGTTGCCAAACGATGGCGGAAAAGAGCTTGCAGGCTTTTGGCAAGATCGACGGATTGGTGAACAATGCGGCAATTTTCCTGAGCGTGCCGGCGGAAAAGGGCGGCTGGCAGGAAATCACCGAAGAAGCTTGGGATCGAATTATGGCCGTCAATGTCAAAGGACTGTGGCTGTGCAGCCGCGCCGTCGTGCCGGCCATGCAACAACGAAAACAGGGGAGTGTCGTCAATATTTCCTCCAACATGGCGTTCAACGGCGGGCTCACCATGATGCATTACGTCGTTTCCAAGGCGGCGGTGGTGGGTTTCAGCCGGGTTTTAGCGCGTGAGCTCGGCGGCGATAACATTCGCGTCAACACTTTGGCGCCCGGGTCGACGATGAGCGAAGAACAGCCTACGGAACAAGCTTTGCGAAATTACGAGCGCACAGCTTCGACACGCATTCTAAAGAGAGTCGAGCGACCCGACGATCTGGTCGGTACCGCGTTGTATTTGCTTTCCGATCTGAGTAGCTTTGTGACAGGGCAGACAATCCTGGTGAACGGTGGGGCGGTGTTGCACTAGAATGGCAACTGGCAACGTCGGAACGGTAAGAGGCAAGGCAAACAGGTTGTAGGGGCGAAACATGTTTCGCCCGTCCGAAAATTGAAAGCGAAATTAAACAGGGAGAAATGACATGGGTTGGGTAGACGCCGATGCGCATGTGGTTGAGAGTCCGCATACATGGGACTATCTTACGCCTTCGGAAACGAAGTTTCGCCCAATGCTCTTTCAACCCGATCAGGACAATCAAAAGGCGCACTGGGTGATCGACGGAAAAATTCGCGGCTTATTTCGTTTTACCTTCAGCAAAGAAGATCTCGATAAAAAATCCGCAGTCATCGGACGCGACATGAGCACGACAATGGCGGCGCGCGATCTGGCGGATATCGGCGCACGGATCAGGCACATGGATGAATTGGGCATCGATGTCCAGGTTCTTTATCCAAGCATCTTTCTCGATCAATGTACCGAACGAGCGGATACGGAGATCGCGCTGTGCGGCGCTTACAATCGCTGGATGGCAGACGTTTGGAAAGAAAGTAAGGGGCGCCTCCGTTGGATGGCAACGCTACCGCTGTTGAGCATGCCTGACGCGCTGGATCAGCTGCAGTTCGCTCTGGAAAACGGCGCGTGCGGGATTTTTATGCGGCCGCTCGAAGGAACACGGCAGATCAGCGATCCCTATTTTTTTCCGCTCTATGAAAAAGCGCAAAAAATAGGTTTTTGCATCGGCCTGCATCAGTCGAACGGCAGCGCTGCGGCGGTGGATATGATGATCAATCCCGACGGCAGCCGGGATTTCTTCAACCAGTACCGGATTTTCAATGTCGGGGCGCTGTTTCGGATCATTAACTGCGGTGTCCCCGAGATGTTTCCGCGACTGCGCTTTGGATTCATTGAAACGGCGGCTTCATGGGTGCCGTGGGTGGTCTACGAGCTGCGCCGCCGTCACGATACGGTCGATCGCAAACTACCGGAGGATCTGCTCGAGCGCTGCGGGATTTTCGTCACCTGTCAGATCGGAGACGATGTGCCCTATCTAATCCGAACCTGCATGGGCGAAAATACGCTGATGATCGGCACCGATTATGGTCACGCCGATTCTTCTACGGAATTAGGCGCGCTTACGAGTTTGAAAAACAATGGCGGCATCTCCGCCGCGCAGCATAAAAAAATCGTCGAGGACAACCCCCGGAGGTTTTACGGGCTCGCGTAGGGCCGCTGCCTGAGCTGTTGGCGCGTTATGAACCTTTCCAAAAGGTTCCTTTGAGGACACCTTGATCTGCTATCGCAATGATGGATGCAACGCCCGTGCGTCTGTTCCGTTGCTTTCGCCCTGAGGATATAAACTGCCGACACTGGGATTTTCAGTCCCTCTTGCGGGGCGGGACTATATGACACTATCGGTAGCTATATGTATCTATTCAAGCTGTTAACAGCGGTCTCAGCCCGTCAATTTTACCGATTCGAACACATAGTGTCATATAGTTCTGGAAAGTTGTCGGCAAAGTAACCAGCAATCAACTTCCACCACCACCGCCGTCCCCGCCACTGCCACGTGCCCGTGACTCGTCGCGCCGCGCCTTATCAATTTCTTCGTCGAACTCGGCACCAATGCGCTCGGCTGGCATGATCAGCTGGGAATCGTCCAGCTTGGCGGCCAGCGTTTTTCGAATGTCATTGCGAATCTGCATGTTGGGATCCCAGTAAAACCCGAAGACGAGATCCGCTGTAATAAATTCTAGTGTGTCATCAATCGCTCTAAGCCCAGCTTCGATTTCCTTACGACCACTTTGGAGATCGCCAGTTTTTAACATAGCGATTCCCAAATATAGATGCGCTAACGGATCGTCGTGGTCGAGCTTGACTGCTCTTTCTAAAGTTTTTCGAGCTTCTACATCTTGGCCGGTTTCAAGGTATGAACGACCAAG
>DATBEY010000207.1:0-16428 GCA_036558765.1 Binatia bacterium
GGCGACTTGACGGGCTTTGGCTTCATCGGCCACTGCCACGAACGAATCACCGGCCTGCGGCACGCCCTGCAGGCCAAGAATCTCCACCGGGAACGACGGCGGTGCAGACTCGACCTTTCGGCTATGATCATCGATCATGGCACGTACTTTGCCGTAGTACACGCCGCAAACAAAGGCGTCGCCGCCGTGCAAAGTTCCTTCTTGAACCAGAACCGTGGCCACCGGTCCGCGGCCGCGATCGAGCTTGGCTTCGACAATCGTCCCGCGCGCCAGTTTCTCCGGATTCGCTGTGAGCTCCAGAATATCGGCCTGCAACAGGAGCATCTCGAGCAGATGCGGAATGCCTTCATGCGTTTTCGCCGATACTGGCGCGAACACCGTATCGCCGCCCCAGTCTTCCGAAACAAGACCATATTCCGAAAGCCCGCGCTTCACTTTCTCGATGTTAGCATCCGGCCGGTCCATCTTGTTCACCGCGACGATGATCGGCACTTCGGCGGCCCGCGCGTGATTAATCGCTTCCACAGTCTGGGGCATGACGCCATCGTCTGCCGCTACTACCAAGACGACGATATCGGTCACTTTCGCCCCGCGCGCGCGCATCGCGGTAAAAGCTTCGTGCCCCGGGGTATCCAGGAAGGTGACGCTCCGGCCGTCCACTTGAACGTGATATGCACCGATATGTTGAGTGATGCCGCCGTGTTCCTGTGCCGTCACGTTGGTGCTTCGGATCGCGTCGAGCAATGAGGTCTTGCCGTGGTCGACGTGTCCCATGATCGTCACCACGGGCGGGCGCGGCACCAACTGCGTCTCCTCCTCTTCAACCTGATGCTCGAGCTCCAGAGCCGTATCGGCGTCGAAAGCGACGTTTTCCACCTGATGATCAAACTCGGAGGCGATCAAGGTCGCGGTGTCCGCGTCCAGCACCTGGTTAATCGTCGCCATCATCCCCATCGCCATTAATTTCTTGATCACCTCGCCGGCTTTAACGCCCATTTCTCTCGACAGATCGCCCACCGTGATTACTTCCGATATCTTCACCACCCTCTTGCTCGCGCGCGGAACTGTGATCTCGGTCTTTCTAATTTCTTTTCCCGGCAATGCGCGCCTTTTTTTCGGGATACGACCGCCGCCGCGCAGCTCTTTTTCTCGCAACTCCAGCACGTCCTGCTTCTTGACGACTCTGCGCTTGTGCCGCCCCGCCTTCGGTTTGTCGTCGGTGGTGGTCGTCTCGCCCGCCCCGGCTTGTGGCTTTTCGCCGTCTGCTACGCGCGCCCCCGGCTGTCCAGGGACAGCGCCCGGCGGCCGCCTCACCGGAGTGGGTGCCGGTTCGATGCGCATCGTTTGCTTGAGATCAATGCGGCCAAGAATGCGCGCGCCACGCGGCGCCTCCGGTGTCGCGGGTTGCTGCGTCTGGGCCGCGACTTGCGGTTTCTCCGCCTCCGGCTGAACAATTCGCTGCTGTCCGCTAGTGAGCGGCGCCTTCTCCACCGCAGCCGATGGCTCAGCTTCAACCGGCGTCTCTGGTGCGGCGCTAATTCCTTCATCGGCTTCGAGTGGCGGGAATTCCTCAATGGGGATCTCTTCGATGGTCGGAACCGCCGGCTCAGGTTCTGGGGAAGCTTCGACATGCGCCGGCGTGACCGGCTCCGGCGCGGGCGGAACTTCGGCGGATGGAAGTTCGGTTCGGTTCACACGCCGGCGAATCACATTCGCCCGCACACGCCGCTCCACGACCGTTTCGCGCGCCTCCGCGCTGTGGTGCGCCTCGTCTTCGGTTTTCACCATCCGATCAGCAACGATCTTTTCCTCGCCGACATGGACCTGAGGCCGCTCTTGAGCAGCCAACGCGCTCCGCACTCGGGCGACTTCGTCGTCTTCAAGCGCGCTTTGAGCCTTTCGCCCGCGTAAACCCAAACGATCCAACTGGGCGATAAGATCCTTCGTTTCAATCCCCAACTCTTTGGCCAACAAATGGACTCTCGTCTTACCCATTTCTGCTTACTCCCGATTTCGACACTGCAATTCCAGAATCAATTTTTCCTTGGCTGCGCGGCTCACCTCTCCGCGAAAAGCACGATAATGACTTTTCCGACCTATAAAAGCCCGCCAGCAATTTTCGTTTCGGTGTAAATACCCACCGCGGCCGCGTTTTTCGTCAAGCATCAATCTATTCTGATCAGCCCAGGTTACCCGGATCAACTGCTCCTGAAGATCCCGCATTCCGCAGCCGATACACGTACGTTGCGGCCGGTGCTGCCTTTTGACCACGTTTATTCGGATTGCGGCTCGGCGGGCTCCGCTGCGGGAACGCTTGCTGCTGCAGCGGCCGCGGCCGCTGCTGCTTCTGCTTCGCGGGCTCGCTTGTCGGCCACATATTGGCGCGCCGAGTTGTGCAATGCCTCGGCTTTTTCTTTGCTAATTCCTTCGACGTCGAGAATCTCCGCCAGATCGCTGTCGGCAACGTCTTCAGCCGACTTGAATCCTTCCTGATAAAGTAACTCAGCTGCGAAGTCACCGATCCCCGGAATGGCGCTGATCGACTGGCGCGCCCGGCGGGTCTCTTCCTCGGCTTCCGCCTCACTCCGGACATCGATGCGCCATCCGGTGAGGCGAGACGCAAGGCGCACATTCTGACCCTTTTTACCGATCGCCAGCGAGAGTTGATCATCCGGCACGATCACTTCCATGGTGTGGTCTTCGTCGTCGATAAGAATTTTTGAAACCTTGGCCGGGGCGAGAGCCCGGCAGACGTATTCGGCGTGGTCCGGAATCCAGTGCACGATATCGATCTTCTCCCCGCGCAGTTCCTGCACGACTGATTGCACGCGGGTGCCTTTCATGCCGACGCAGGCGCCCACTGGATCGACATCCGGATCATTGGAAGCCACGGCGATTTTAGCCCGGCCGCCCGGTTCGCGTGCCGCGCCTTTTACTTCGACGATCCCTTCGTAGATTTCTGGCACTTCTTGAGCAAAAAGTTGGATCAGCATGCCCGGATGCGTCCGTGACAAAACGATTTGTGGGCCCCGGCTGGTAATTTCTACGCTGACAATAAACGCGCGAATGCGGTCGCCTTGGCGGTAGCGTTCGCGCGGCACTTGTTCCTTTTCCGGAAGAATTGCGTCAGTACGGCCGAGGTTAACAATAATGTTGCGCTTCTCGAAGCGCTGCACGATCCCGTTGACGAGTTGCCCTTCACGCCCTTTGAACTCGTTGTAGATGATCTCACGCTCGGCGTCGCGCAATCGTTGTACGATATTCTGCTTGGCCGCTTGCGCCGCAATTCGCCCGAACAAGCTCGAATCGAGCTTGCACAGTAGCTCATCGCCAATCTGTGCATCGGGATCGAGATTCTCCTGGGCCTCGGCCAAGGTGATCTCGGTGGCCTCGTCCTGCAGTTCCGCCACGACTGTTTTGGCTTCGAACAGCTCGACTTCGCCGATCTCGGGATTGAACTGCGCCTCGATTTTTCGCTGGTGGCCGAATTTTTTCTTCGCCGCGGAAACCATGGCGTTTTCGAGGGCGCTGATGAGAATCGATTTCTCGATCCCCTTTTCCTTGCTCACCTGCTCGATGACTCTATTTAGATCCTGCTGCATATGGCGCACTCCAGTCGTGCTCGTAATTCGATTTTTCGATTTGCTCAAATGGAATATCCCACCGAGTCCCGTCTTGGTCCAGCGCGATGCTAACGGGTGAAACCTCGAGTAAGTGGCCTAAAAAAGATCTTCTGCCGTTGATCATATCCCGGGTGCGCACCCGAATTTTTTTGCCGATAAAGCGCATAAAGTGCTCGGGACGCTTGAGCGGGCGGTTAATTCCCGGTGAAGAGACTTCCAGGGTATAAGCCCCGTCGACGACGTCTTCGCCATCCAAGATTTCACTCAACTCCCGGCTGACCCGGCTAAGCTCGTCCATATTCGGGCCGCCCTCTTTGTCCAAAAACAGGCGCAATACGCGGCCGCCTCGACCGCCTTCGCGCCTAAACTCGATGTCGAGAATTTCCATGCCCCGCGCTTGAGCCAAGGGCGTCGCGAGTTCCCAAATACGGGCGGTGGTCGCATCCATCCGCTGGGCTCCAGAAACAAAAAAAGCGGGCATAGCCCACTTTGAGTCAAACTCCTAAAGTGTAAGAAAATTAATAGCATGTGGAATATTGCCAATGCAAGTCCCGGTTTCCGCGCCATTGCGCGCTAGGCGCTATTTGCTATGATTCCGCCTTTATATTTCCACTTGATCATGAAAAACGGCGCTCCGGCGAAACGGCAAGCTCCCGCGCAGATATCGTGGGAACAAATCCTTGCCAACTTGGACGATGGCGTGATCGCGCTCAATAGCCAGAGCAAAATCATTTTCTTCAACGAAGCTTCGGAAATGCTCACCGACATCTCTTCCGGGACCGCCGTCGATCAGTCGTTTGAGAAGATCTTCAAACGCGAGCCCTGGTTGATCGAACTCGTCAAAACCACCCATGCGCCGCCACACAAACGCGCCGGCGCCGAAGGTGATTTGGTCAGCCGGTGGGGGCGCAGGCTGCCTGTCGGTGTGACGGTATCACCGTTGCGAGACGTGCAAGGTCATTTCATTGGCACGATCCTGCTGCTGCGCGACATCAAGCGCCGTAAAGAATTGGAAGAGGATCTCAAACGCGCCGACCGACTCGCGTTGATGGGAACCCTGGCGGCCGGATTAGCCCATGAGATTCGTAATCCGCTGGGCGGCATCAAGGGCGCCGCACAGCTGTTGCGGCGTTCGGCGGACAGCGACCCTGCGGTCCGTGATTTTACCGATATCATGATTCGCGAGGTCGATCGCGTGAATCAATTGATGGAACAGCTTCTCGATCTTTCCCGTCCTTCGCGGCTCACGCTCGCTGCTATCAATATTCACGAAATCTTGGAGGATGTTTTGTTGCTCGAGACGCAGGCGCTTGCCGGCAAAGAATTGCACGTCCGCAAGCGCTTCGATCCGAGCCTGCCGCCGATCCGGGGAGACCGCGCTCAATTGACGCAAGTCTTTCTCAATTTGGTTAAAAACGCTTTTCAAGCGATGGACGCAGGCGGTGTGCTCACCGTGACGACACGATTGGAAACGGATTATCACATTCGCGAGACCGGCACCGCGCCCAATCGTTTGATCTGGGTCGATCTTGCGGACGCAGGGCATGGTATTGCGGAAGAACACCTGGCGCATATTTTTTCACCGTTTTTCACGACCAAAGTAAACGGCACGGGTCTCGGTCTTGCGACCTGCTATCGCATTATGCGCGAGCACGGCGGCACCATTCGAGTGGAGAGCGTTACGGGAAAGGGCAGCACTTTCAGGGTTTCTCTGGTGGTGGCGGACTGAGCTACATGGATCAAGGCAAAATTCTCATCGTTGAAGACGAAGAATCTCTGCGCTTCGTATTGCAGAAAGCTCTCGAAGCCGAAGGATATTGGGTCCAACTAGCGGCCAATGGCGTTCTTGCGCGGGGGCTTCTGACGGACACTCATTTCGATGTCTCGCTCATGGACATCAAACTACCGGACATCGATGGCTTGGATCTCCTCAAGGAAATTAAAGAGCACGGTGTTGATACCGCAATCATCGTGATGACGGCGCAAAACACCATGCGTAACGCGATCGGCGCCATGAAAAACGGCGCCTTCGATTACATCACCAAACCCTTCGACCTCGAAGAAATGCTGGTGTTGGTCAAGCGCGCCATGGACAGCCGCAAGCTCACGCGCGACTTTCGCGAGCTCAAGGAAGAAGTCAAAAAGCGCTTCGAGCCGGGGGTCAATATTATCGGCACCAGCCCAAGCATGCAGAGGGTCTACAAAATCATCGGCCAGGTTGTCGACACCCAGGCAACCATTTTGATCTTGGGCGAAAGCGGCACCGGCAAAGAGCTAGTGGCAAAAACGATCCACTATAATTCGCCGCGCTGGAACCAGCCTTTTGTTGCCATAAACTGTGCCGCAATCCCGCGCGATTTGCTTGAAAGCGAGCTCTTCGGTCATGAGAAAGGTGCTTTCACGGGCGCTCTGGACCGCCGCCTCGGAAAATTTGAGCTCGCCGAAGGCGGGACGTTGTTTCTCGATGAAGTCGGCGATATCCCGCTCGATCTTCAAACCAAGCTGCTGCGCGTCTTGCAAGACCACGAGTACAGTCGCTTAGGGGGCAGAGACACTTTAAAGGCCGATGTGCGTATCCTCGCCGCCACCAACCAGGACCTGGAGAAAGCGGTTAAAGAAAAACGCTTTCGTGAAGATCTTTTTTTTCGCCTCAAGGTCATTCCGATTTATCTGCCGCCCCTGCGTGAACGCCGTGGGGATATTCCGCTTTTGATCGGCTATTTTATCGATAAGATCAACCGTGAAATGGGCATCCAGATCTCGGGTGTTTCGCCGGAAGCGCAGCGACTGCTCGAAACCCACGCTTGGCCGGGGAATGTCCGCGAGCTGGAAAATACGCTCATCCGCGCCGCGGTTTTATCTTCCGGCCCAATTCTTTTTCCTAAAGATTTCACGCTGCAAAATAAGCCGGCGACGACTCTGGAAATCGATCAATTGTCACTGGAAGAGATTATTCGACACAAGCTCGAGGACTATTTCCGCCGCACAGAAGGCGTGGATGTGGATAATCTCTACTCACTCGTCATCGAGCGGGTCGAGCGGCCGCTCATCGAGCTCACGCTAAAAAAAACCAAAGGCAATCAAATACGCGCCGCGCAGATTCTCGGCATCAATAGAAATACGCTGCGCAAAAAAATTACCGACCTGCGTATCGAGCTTAAGAAGGACGCCTCTTGAGCCATGGCTCTGCAGCTGCCGCCGCTCTATGCCATACTCGATCCCGAGCAGACCCGCGGTCGTCCCGCCGAGCACGTCCTGTCTCGCCTACTCGAAGCCGGCGTGAGCATTTTGCAACTGCGAGTTAAATCGCTGCCGCCAGTTGATTTTCTCGAGCTCGCCAAGGACGCGCGGACGGCGACCCGGGCACATGACTGCAAACTCATTATCAATGATCGCATCGACATCGCGTTGGCTTGCGACGCCGACGGCGTTCACCTAGGACAGGACGATCTGCCGTTGAGCACCGGGCGAGCGCTGATGGGAAAAAAGATCATTGGAATCTCGACGCATAATCTCGCTCAAGCGCACGCAGCCGAGCGCAATGGCGCCGATTATATCGGCTTCGGACCGATGTTCGGTAGCGCGACCAAAGTTACCGGTTATGAAGCGCGCGGCCTAGAAATGCTCCAGCAGATTCGCCGCGCAGTGAAACTTCCCATTGTCGCAATTGGCGGCATCACGGAAAAAAACGTGCGAGAAGTCTGGCAAGCCGGCGCAGATTCGGCGGCGATCATCAGCGACATTCTTCATGACGACGATCCCGGCGTGAAAGCGTTGCGGATTCTCACTCGAGCCCGAGCCGTCCAGTAGCGAGTATAGGCGCAACCAAAAAATGACTTTCGATCATCCGCCGGAAGACCGATACTTCGAGGATTATCTTCCCGGCGCCGTCCACGAATTCGGCTTTATTACCGTGGATGAACAGGAAGTCATTGAATTCGGCAGGCGCTACGTGCCGCTCGCGTACCATATAGATAAGGAGGCGGCGCGAAGCAGTATTTACGGAGGTCTGATCGCCAGCGGTTGGCAAACCGCGGCACTGATGATGCGCATTTACACAGAGAATTATTTATCCTATGTGGCCAATCTCGGCTCGCCTGGCGGCGACGAGTTGCGCTGGAACAAGCCGGTTTTTCCCGGCGACCGACTCTCCGTACGCGCGACGGTGATGGAATCGCGCCGCTCAGAATCCCGCCCCGATCGGGGCATCGTGCGCACATTGATCGAGGTGTTCAACCAGGATCGCGATGTCGTGATGAGCATGAAAATGGTTAATTTCGTAAAATGCCGCAATGCTTGAGTGCACGAGACGAACTCTTACTTTCCTAGCGCTGCTTTCTTCATACTCAACCGAAATCCCCGAGTAGCGCGAAGCGCCTATCGAGGGATCGCCTAGCCATCATGGTCAAAAATCCTCGCGTACCCGTAGGTAACTGGCAAAGCGCGGCACACCCGTTTTCGTGAGACCGCGGTACGTGTAAGTGATTGTCGTTCCGATTGGCGGCGGATTTTTTCGGACAACATCGGTGAAACCGGTGCCAATCAGAAATTGCTTGCCTTCGGGCGAGCGCACGCGAAGCGCGCCGAGTACGCCGTGATATTTTCCTTTGCCGGGAATATGCTCGATCACCACGGCTTCGGTATCTTGCAACGGCTTGAGCTTGAGCAGCACGTCACTGCGTCCGGTCGAATAGAGCGCGTCGGCCAGATGGAGCATGAGCCCCTCCCCGCCGCCGCGTACAACCTCATCGAGCTTACGCTTGAGCTCCGCGCGATCTGTCACATGAAACTGCTCGACAGCGATGAGCTGCGGCCACTTGGCTCGGCCAACGATTTCCTTGATCCGGCGCGCGCGCTCAGCGAACGTCCCGGGAGCCTCAGGCAGCTCGAAAATCATATATTTGATCTGCCGCCACTCCTCATCTTCAGGCTCGGTCTTGCGCACGATTCCTGAAAGGGATTCAAACCGGCCGCGCCCCAACCAGAGCTCGCCGTCGAGCGGCTCGCGCGGCAGTTTGGCGATGAACCATTGTGGAGCCCCGACCACGCGACCGCTCCGAAAGCGCAGCGTTTTGCCGTCCCAGACGGCGCGCACCCCGTCGTATTTTTCACTGACCAGATAGTTGGCGGGATTGATTTCCGGGCGGAGCTCATTCGCGAGCAGCAAAGCCGGCGACGCGCTCGCGCCCGTACTCGGAGCGACCTTCAGGCAGGCAAGGAGCGTCCACAGGGCGGCAAGCCAAAGTCGTTTATGCGCGCCTAAGGTTATCGATGAGTTCGCGATGTGGATGGTTCTGAAATGCGCTCCCGCCAGATTAGCCTCGCTCAAGCCTCGTCCGCTTCATCGAAGGTATAATCGTCGCGTTCCGTGTAGTTCTCGAAACGAGTGTATTCTCCGATGAAGGTCAAGGTGACCGTGCCGGTGGGCCCATTGCGTTGTTTCTCAACAATGACTTCCGCTTTGCCTTTGACGTCCTCGTTGCTTTTGTCATAGACCTCTTCGCGGTAAATGAACATGATGACATCAGCATCTTGCTCGATGGCGCCGGATTCTCTGAGGTCCGACATCTGCGGCTTTCTGCCGGTGCGATCTTCGACTTTTCGATTAAGTTGCGATAACGCGATCACCGGGACGTTGAGCTCCTTGGCGAGCGCCTTCAACGATCGCGAGATCTCGGAAATTTCTTGCTCGCGATTGTTGGCGTTCCCCATGCCGCGCATGAGCTGGAGATAATCGACCACGATCAGGCCGACCTTCTTTGAGCGATCGCGCAAGAGGCGGCGCGCTTTGGCACGCAACTCGAGTACGGAAATCGCCGGAGTATCGTCGATATAAATCGGCGCTTCGTGCAGCCGACCCGCCGCTTTGGCGAGTTGCGGAAAATCCCGCTCGCCCAAATACCCCGAGCGTACTTTGGAGCTATTGACCCGTGCTTCCGAACAAAGCATGCGCAAAACCAATTGCTCTTTGGCCATTTCCAGAGAGAAAATCGCCGCACCGACGCCGCTGTAAGCGGCGTTGGTGGCCATGTTGAGCGCAAATGCCGTCTTTCCCATGCCCGGCCGGCCGGCAATGATAATGAGATCTGCCGGTTGCAGACCCGCAGTGAGCTTGTCGAGGTCTTCATAACCAGTCGGCACACCGGTCACCATCTCTTTGCGTTGATAGAGCTTGTCGATGGTTTTCAGAGTATCGGTGATCATATCGCCGACCGCTATAAACGCAGCTTTGATCTTCTTCTCCGAGATGTCGAAGATCACTTTCTCCGCGCTGTCGAGAAATTCTTCGACATTCCCTTGCTCTTCGTAGCCGCGCGTGGCGATCTCAGTCGCAGTCGAGATCAGGCTTCGGAGAATCGCTTTCTCACGAACGATCCGCGCATAGTAGGAAATGTTGGCTGCGGTCGGCACGAAATCGGCAAGGGCCGCCAAATAAGCACTGCCGCCAACCGCCTCGAGCTCGTTTTTACTTTTTAAAAAATCGCTGAGCGTGATCAGATCCACCGGCTCGTTACGATCGGTGATCTCGATCATGGCGCGGAAAATTTTCCGATGGGATTCGCGATAGAAGTCTTCGGCCCGAAGAACTTCAATCACTTGATTGATGGCTTCGTTCTCGAGCAAAATTCCGCCCAGAACCGACGACTCTGCCTCTAAATTTTGCGGCGGGATTTTGCGCAAATTATCGTCTAACGTAGCCATTTCAAAATTTTCCTGACGAAATGCCGCGAGAAAACCGCCGCGCGGCTCGGACGAATTTTTCGTTAGGCGAATGTAAAGAATTTAAATTAAAAAGCAAGAATAAATTTACCGCGTCGAAAAAAAATTTCTCGGCTTGGCAATAAAAATATCGCCGCGGAAAAAATTTGCGCCAGGTGCATAGAGTTCTGCACAGGCCGGGAACAGCTTATTGACAGGTTATTCACAAACCGCCCGGACAGCTGAAGCGTCAATGATTGTGGCGTCTTTGCTAGGCGCAACTAACTTTGCTCGGATGCGAAGCGGTTACGGTTGTATGAATTCCGCCGCGGACGTTGAAACCGCCGACCACCGTCATTTTTCGCGGGCGACACGCGCCAACCAGATCGTCGAGGATCTTGTTGATGACCGCTTCGTGGAAAGTGCCTTGATCGCGAAAGGACCAAAGATAGAGTTTCAGCGCTTTTAACTCGATGCAGAGTTTGTCCGGAATGTATGTGATTTTTATTGTGGCGAAATCGGGCTGACCGGTGCGCGGGCACACACAGGTGAATTCCGGACATTCCATATGAATTTCATAATCGCGTTCCGGTCTCGGATTGGAAAAAGTTTCCAACTGGGTGCTGGGGGAAGTTGCCACAGCGCTATTCTAGCTCGCCGCAAAACCATTTCCAAATTGCCGAGTTAACTTGACTTGGCTGGGCCTCGATGATAGCCAAAACACAGCAATTTCGGAGAATTTACTTGAGCACGCTCACAGCACCGCAGGCAGGCGAAAAACTCAACGAGTCGCAAGCCAAGGCTTACGTGGACTATCTCTATACAACGCTCTACAAATACGCACACGAGAAGATCTATAAGGGCGTCTTCATGACGCAGCTCCGCGAAGGCAAGCTGCCACTCCCGGTCATGCGTCAATTTTTCAAAAACTGGGGACACTTTTCCTTAGAGGTCAACGCGCTCAACGCCGTCTCTTACTACACTCACTTGCCTTTTTTCGTGCGGCATTTCGACTTGCTTGGGCCGTTTTGTGCGAAGATCGCCGACGAATTGATTTCGCCGCGCGCTCCAGGGCACGTGCTAGTGCTGCTGCAAACCGCGGAAAAGATGGGTCTCAACAAGAGAGAAATGCTCGAGGAACCGTATCTTCCCGCCGCGCGAGCGATCAACGACTTCTGTCATAAAATCTTTATCGACGGCTCCATCGTCGAGCTTTGGGGACTGCATGTGTTCGAGGAATCATTGTCCATGTGGTCCGGACAATGGTTTACTGCATTGACGACTCATTACGGATTTTCCAAAGCGGATGCGATTTATTTTTCCACCCACGAAGAAGCGGATATGGACACCCACAAACTCGGCGAGGACGGCGAGGAGGCCATGGGACATGGCGCGTTTAACCGAACGGTCCTGACTCGGGCGCTCCAGGAAAGCATCGAATTTCGTGCCGGCTATTCCATGGAATATTGCGCCCTGACGATGGTCGATCTGCACGCTCAGATGAAGCAGGCCGCCTTGGACAATCCATACAATCCATAATCCAAAGCCCACTCCGCGCAGGACTCGATCGCTCCGTGCCGGCAATCCATCATGAGTGACAGCGACGTTCATCCCCTGCATTCGATTCTCAAAGGCTTGGCGCCCCAAGGCCGCAGCGCCCTGATTCCGGCCTTGCAGGCCGCGCAGCAACTCTATGGCTGGGTCAACGAAGAGGTCGCGAAAGAAATATCGGGCGCCTTGGCCGTCCCGCTCGCAGATGTTTTCGGCGTTCTCGACTTTTACGCGATGCTTTATAGGCACCCTGTCGGCCGAACGGTGCTCCATGTATGCAGCGCGCCCGTGTGCGCCCTTGCCGGAGCTGATGCCGTCGCCGGGTCGTTATGCCGCCACTTGAAAATCGCACCGGGCGAAGTCAGCTCTGGCGGTGGCTTTACCGTCGAGCATGCTCCCTGCCTTGGACTGTGCGATCGCGCACCGGCGGTGCTGGCGGGCGAAGCCGTCGTCGCGCCTGCCGATCCCGCCTCCCCCGAATCCATCAGCGCGCCGTCCAAGCAGGTCGCCGCGAGTTTTGTCGGCGGCAATGTTCGGCTGCTTACGACAAATTGCGGCGAAGGCCGCACCACCTCCCTTAGCGAGTATCGGAAGCGCGGCGGTTATGCTGGACTAAAAAAAGCGCTCACGATGACACCAGAGTCGGTCCTGGTCGAAGTGAAATCAGCCGGGCTGGTCGGCCGCGGCGGCGCGGCGTTTCCTACTGGAATCAAATGGGAAGGCGCAGCCAAGGCGCCCGGCGAACCCAAGTATATCGTCTGCAATGCTGACGAATCCGAGCCCGGCACCTTCAAAGACCGGATTTTGATGGAAGACGATCCGCACCGAATCATCGAGGGAATGATCATCGCCGCGTATGCCGTGGGTGCGAGCCGCGGCTACATTTACATCCGCGGTGAATATCGCCATGCTTTCGATGTAATGAGCGGCGCTTTGGCCGATGCCACCGGCGCGGGTTTCCTTGGCACAAACATTTTCAGCTCGGGGTTGAGCTTCGAGATTGAAATGCGGCTTGGCGCCGGCGCGTATATTTGCGGCGAAGAAACTGCGCTGCTGGAATCGATCGAAGGAAAGCGCGGGCTGCCGCGCATCAAACCGCCCTTTCCTACCACGTCCGGTTTGTTCGGCAAGCCCACCGTCATCAATAACGTCGAGACCTTCTGCAATGTCCCGTTGATCGTGCAGGGCGGGGCCGACGAGTACCGGAAAATTGGCACAGGAAAATCGCCCGGACCAAAGCTGTTTTGTGTATCGGGCCAAATTGAGCGGCCTGGTCTGTACGAAGTGCCGTTCGGCATCTCTCTGCGTCATTTACTTTTCGATCTCGCGGGCGGCCTTAAACCCAACCGCAAGCTTCAAGCGGTACTCATGGGCGGGGCTGCGGGCACATTTGCGCTGGAAAAAGATCTGGACGTGATCTTGTCGTTTGAGAGTCTCAGTGCGGCGGGGTTGCCGCTCGGTTCCGGAGCAGTCATGGTTTTCGATGATACCGCGGATATTCGGCAAGTGCTGACACGATTGGGCCATTTCTTTGCCGACGAAAGCTGCGGCAAGTGTTATCCCTGCCAGCTTGGCACGCGCCGTCAGCACGAGATTCTCGATCGCGCCGCTGCGGGCAAATTGCTCGCCGGCGATCGGCAGCGCTTATCCGATATAGGGGCTACAATGGTCGATGCCTCGCTCTGCGGCTTGGGTCAGACTGCACCCATGGCAGTGTTGAGCGCGATGAAATTATGGCCGAAGATGTTCAACCCGCAACATAGCGGTAGGGGCGATTCATGAATCGCCCCTACCGAGCGATCATCGTCCTGTGGTGTTTCTATGCCTGATATCACTCTCACGATTGACGGCGCTTCTGTCACCGTACCCGCGGCTACGACGATTCTCAAAGCCGCCGAGAAGCTCGGCCGGACGGTTCCGACGATTTGCTATCATGATCATTGCACAGCGAACGGCCTCTGCCGCATTTGCGTGATCGAAGTTGAGGGCGTCAAGCCCTTGCTGCCGGCCTGTTTGAGCCGGGTCGGCGAAGGTATGAAGGTCTCGACTGCGGGCACGCGCGTCGAGCTCAGCCGGCGCACCATTCTCGAAATGCTCGCCTCTGCCGTCGATCTTTCAGAGGCGCCCGAAATCCAAAATTTTCTGGATCAGTATCACGCTGATCGCATGCGCTTTCCCGATGCCGATCGGCGCGATGCCCCGGTGCTCGATGATAACCCGATGTACATCCGCGATTATGCGAAGTGCATTCTTTGCTGGCGCTGTGTTCAAGTCTGCGCTAATGACGCGCAATTCACCTATGCGATCAATTTCAAAGGCCGCGGCTTTGATACCGGCATCGGGACGTTTTTCGATAAGCCGATGCCGGAGACCACCTGCGTCTTCTGCGGTCAATGCGTCGGCGTCTGCCCCACCGGTGCGCTTAAATCCAAGCGCGAGGCGTTACTCGAGCAAGGCGTTTCATTGCAGGAAATTTTGCAGGCAACCAAGGGCGGAAAAAAACGCCGGAGGAAAACGCCATGATCGCCGCCGATCGGGTCGTCTCAACCACCTGCCCTTACTGCGGCGTGGGATGCAATCTCCAACTGCACATCAAAGACGAATACATTTATAAGGTAACTTCGCCGTTCGACGGCATCGTCAATCGCGGTAACCTCTGCGTCAAAGGCCGCTTCGGCTACGATTTCATCTATAACCCGGAGCGGGTGACGACGCCGCTGATTCGTAAACGGGCGCAGGCGGCCGGTACGCGCACCCAGGCATTCGATCGCGAGGAGTGGCGCGAGGTTTCCTGGGACGAGGCGCTCGACTACACCGCCACACGGCTCGTAGAAATTTACCAACGGGACGGCGCCGATGCCATGGCAGTTTACTGCTGTGCCAAAGCGACCAACGAGGACAATTACCTTTTACAAAAACTGTTTCGCGCTCTGTTCCGCACGAATAATATCGATCACTGTACGCGGCTTTGTCACGCGGGCTCGGTGGTGGCTTTGCAAATGGCGCTCGGCACCTCGGCGATGAGCAACACTGCTGCCGAGGTCGTTCACAGCGATGTTTTTCTCGTCACCGGTTCCAACACGGCGGAAACCCATCCCATCATCGCGTTGCAGATGAAAGCCGCGGTGGAAAAACACGGCGCAAAGCTCATCGTCGTGGATCCGCGGCGCGTCGAAATGGTCAACTGGGCCGCGCTCTGGCTGCCCGAGAAGCCCGGCACCGATGTGCCGCTCTTCTCCGCCATGGCGCATGTCATTGTCAAGGAACGCCTCTACAACGAGGACTTCATCCATCGCCGTACCGAAGGCTTCGACGATTTCTGTAAGTCCATCGAGCGATTCACGCCTGAATATGCCGAGGCAATTTCCGGCGTCGAGCGCAATTTGATCGTACAGGCGGCGCGCATGTATGCGACGGCGAAGACCGCCGCGATTTACTGGGCGCTCGGGATTCCCGAGCACTCCCACGGCACCGACAATGCTATGTCCCTTATCCATCTGGCATTGCTCACCGGCCACATTGGCCGTCAAGGTACGGGACTCAATCCGCTGCGTGGCCAAAATAACGTCCAGGGAGCATCGGATTCGGGAGCCATGCCATGGCATTACCCGGGTTATCAGAGGGTCGACGAGGACGCCTCGGGACGGAAGTTTGAACAGGCGTGGAATATCGAGCCGGGCGGCCTCAATCGCAGGCTGGGTTTGACCACAACGGAAATTATGAGTGCCGTCGGGCCGGGTGGCGTTCGGGCGCTTCACATTATGGGAGAAAATCCGATGATGTCCGAGCCGAATTTGAATCACACGCGCCACATGATCGAGCAGTTGGAATTCCTCTCGGTGCAGGATCTTTTCATCAACGAATCGGGCGCCTACGCTGACGTTTTTTTACCCGCCGCTTCCTGGGCGGAAAAGGAAGGCACGTTCACCAACACCGACCGCCGGGTGCAGCGCGTGCGCAAGGCATTGGAGCCTCGCGGCCAAGCGCGCGCCGATTGGGAAATCATCTGCGATCTTGCAAAACGCATCGAAAAGAAACTCGGCCGTTCGAGGAGCGCCTTTTGGGCTTACCAGAGACCCGCCGAAGTGCTCGAAGAGATGGGGCGCGTCGTTCCCGAATATGCCGGAGTGAAATATCGGCGCATCGAGAAGCAAGGCATCCAGACGCCGGTATGGGACGAAAGTCATCCCGGCACACCTTTTTTATTCGCCGAAACCTTTCCGCGCGGCAGAGGTAAATTTTATGATGTGGAATACATACCCTCGGTGGAAATGGCTGACGAGGAATATCCGTTTATTCTCACTACCGGCCGCCTCCTCGAGCACTGGCACGGCGGCACGCTAACGCGCCATTCAAAACTTGATGACCTCTATCCGCAGGCCCGCATCGAGATCAATCCCGCCGATGGAGCCCGCCTCAAGATCGAAGACGGCCAGACGGTGCGCGTCTCGTCACGCCGCGGTACAGTCGTGCTGCGCGCATGGCTAACCCAGCGCACGACAGTCGGGGTGGTTTTTATTCCCATGCATTTTGCCGAAGCCGCTGCGAACCTGCT
>DATBEY010000208.1:0-23225 GCA_036558765.1 Binatia bacterium
TACGTTTCCACGCTGATGTTGCACCCGGTGCTGCAGCCGGGACAGATGGACGGCGTTTTTTGCAGATACCAGACGCGCACTTTGAAGCGGAAATCCCGATCCGTGAGCGCGCCCACCGGACAGATGTCGACGACATTTGCGGAAAGCGGATTATCGAGCACGCTGTCGTCGAAGAGCGCGATGGTCGAATGATCGCTGCGGTTGACGACGGTCAGCTCATTGGTCTTGGTAATCTCCTGGCAGAAGCGCACGCAGCGCGTGCACTTGATGCAGCGCTCGCCGTCGAAAACCACGTTGGGTCCAAATATCGTTCTCTTGCGATCATGAACTTTCCCGACTTCGAACCGGCTCGCTTGCCGATCGTGTTCCATATAATAGTCTTGCAGCCAGCACTCGCCCGCTTGATCGCAGATCGGACAATCCACCGGATGGTTGATCAGTAGAAACTCCAGCACCGCCTTGCGCACGGCCAAGACTTTGGGGCTTTGCGTCAGAACGCTCATGCCCTCCGCCACCTGAGTATTGCAGGCGATCTGGAGCTTGGGCATCTTCTCGATCTCGACCAGGCACATGCGGCAATTGCCGGCGATGGAGAGCTTGGGATGATAGCAATAACGCGGGATCGCGACCCCGAGTTCGTCGGCCACCTGAATCACCGTCTTGCCCTTGGCGGTGGTGACTTCCTTGCCGTCGATCGTGATTTTTACCGGATCCATAAAAAACTTGGCCTATTGGAGTACTGGAGTGTTGGAGTAATGTTCGTCACCCACGCAATACTTCAGTACTCCATCACTCCAATTCTATTCTTACCGTGCAACGCTTCTCCGCGATATGCGCGTCGAATTCATCACGGAATTTTTTGACAAACGCCGCCGCCGGCATTGCCGCCGCATCACCGAAGGGACAGATGGTGTTTCCCATAATGTTGCCGCTGATGTTGAGAATCAAATCCAAATCCGCCGGGTCCCCTTCACCCTGTTCAATGCGGTGAAAAATTTTTTCCATCCAGTGACAACCTTCGCGGCATGGACTACATTGGCCGCACGACTCATGGGCGTAAAAGCGCGCGATGTTCCACGCTGCGCGCACCATACAGGTGGTCTCGTCCATGACAATGACGCCGCCCGAACCGAGTAGACTGCCCGCGGCTTGCACCGATTCATAGTCCAAATTCACTTTTTCGATTTCTTCGGGACGGAGAACCGGCATCGAGCCACCACCGGGAATAACGCCCTTGAGCTTCTTGCCATGGGGAACCCCACCGCAGTCTTCTTCGAGAAATTTTTTGAACGGGTAACCCATTTCCAGCTCATAGACGCCGGGTTTAGCGATGTGGCCGCTGACGCTGAAAAGTTTCGTTCCCTTGCTTTTCTCCGTGCCCAGTGCGGCATACGCTGCCGCGCCGCGCTCGAGAATCCAGGGAAGCGCCGCGAGCGTCTCGACATTGTTCACCACCGTCGGACATCCGAACATGCCATGGGTAGCCGGAAACGGCGGTTTCACTTTGGGCCAGCCGCGGCTTCCTTCGAGTGAAGAGAGCAGCGCTGTCTCCTCGCCGCAGATGTAGGCGCCCGCGCCGCGGTGCACGATGACATCGAGATCGTAACCGGAGCCAAAAATGTCCTTGCCGATCAAGCCGGCTTGATACGCCTCCGCCACCGCGTTTTCCAGGCGCGTGGCGCCGAAGGCGAGCTCGCCGCGAACGTAGATAAATGCCGTGTGCGATTGGATCGCATAGGCCGCGATCAATGTGCCCTCGAGAACCGCATGGGGGTCACGTTCCATCAGTAAGCGATCCTTGAAGGTTCCCGGTTCGCTCTCGTCAGCGTTGCAGACAAGGTATTTTGGCTTGGGGCTGTCTTTCGGCACAAAGCTCCACTTCATGCCGGTGGGAAAGCCTGCGCCGCCGCGGCCACGCAGCCCGGAAGCTTTGATTTCGTCGATCAGCTCCGCCGGTTTCATACTCTCGACAACCCTGTGCCACGGTCGATAACCCCCAGCGGACTCGTAGGTCGCCAGCCGGTAAAACTCAGGAACATCGATATTACGCAGGAGAATTTTTTCCATTTTGCTTTGATTCTGACTGAAGCCGCGAAATGGGACTCAGAACCGACCAAAACTCACGTCAACGATTCGAGAATTTTCTCGGTCTTTTCTTCATTCAGGTTTTCGTAATAATCGTCGTTGATCTGCATCATCGGCGCCGTCCCGCAGGAGGCGAGACATTCGACTTCGCTTAAGGTAAACCGGCCATCGGCGGTGGTTTGACCGACGTCGATGCCCAATTTTCGCTTGATCAACGCCGTGATCCGTTCGGCTCCGCCGAGCGCGCATGAAAGCGTTCGGCAGACCTGAATATGGTGGCGGCCGATGGGCTTGGTGTTGAACATCGTGTAAAAACTCACCACTCCCTGCACCCGGGCCGGTTCCTGTCCCATCAACGTTGCCACGTATGCGATCGCCTCCGGGCCCAAATAGCCAAACTCCTGCTGCGCTAAATACAGCACCGGCAACATTGCCGCTTCCTTTTTCGGATAGCGTGCCACTGTTTCTTCGAATTTTTTGAGCGCCTCGGGCGAAAACTCTAGAGCCATAAAATTAGTGCTGAGTGCTGAGTCCCGAGTGCTGAGCAAGAAACAAAATCGCTCATAGAACTCTCAATGGCCTTTAACTCAGAACTCAGGACTCATTACTCAGGACTTTCTTATCTATCGCACTCGCCGCCGATCATATTCACCATACCGAAAGTCGGCACGATGTCGGCGACCATGTAACCCTCGATCATCTGGTGAAACGCACCCATGGCGATAAAGCAAGGCGGGCGCACTCGAATGCGATAGGGCCTGCCGCCGCCATCGCTCACGATGTAGAAACCCAACTCGCCATTCCCGCCCTCCACAGCGAAGTAGGTTTCTCCTGCCGGGACATGGATTCCCTCCATGATGATTTTGAAATGGTGCATCAGACCTTCGATGCTGTTGTAAACTTTTTCCTTCTCCGGCAAGACGAAGCGCGGATCCTCGATCCACACCGGCCCTACCGGGAGTTGCGCCAGAGCTTGCTCAACGATCTTCATACTCTGCTCGATCT
Organism: Binatia bacterium; assembly: GCA_036558765.1. GTDB lineage: Bacteria > Desulfobacterota > Binatia > UBA9968 > UBA9968 > DP-20. Next base: position 3,091 of record DATBEY010000208.1, read on the forward strand.
CGCGGATGCGGCAGATAAACCGATCGTAGTTATCTCCCCGCGTGCCCACCGGCACTTCGAAATCGAGCTGGTCGTACACTAAGTAGGGAAAAGCCTTGCGCACGTCGTAACCGATGCCCGTTCCGCGCAAGATCGGCCCGGTGAGACAGTAGTTGAGCGCCGTCTCTTGAGAGATCACTCCGACGTTCGAGAGGCGATCGAGAAAAATCCGGTTCCGCGATAGCAACCGGTCACAATCGTCGAGCAGCTTGCGGATGATCTTGAACGCCCGGGTGACGTTTTCGGCAAAACCGTCCGGCAAATCGTGCTTGACCCCGCCAATGCGGACATACGTCACCGTGAGCCGTGCGCCGGTCAATTGCTCGACAATGCGAGTGATCAGCTCGCGTCCCTCGATCATATAAAAACCCGCGGTGATCGCACCCAGCTCGGAGGAAGCCATGCCGCAACAGGTGAGGTGATCGTAGATTCTCGCCAGCTCGCTGATGATCACACGAATGTACTGGCAGCGCGGCGGCGTTTCGGCGCCGATTAGTTTTTCGACGGTCATCGCATATCCGACATTATTGATCAGCGGCGAAGCGTAATTCAGTCGGTCAGTGTACGGGATCACTTGCGTCCAGGTCGATTGCTCGCAGCTCTTGTCGAAACCTCGATGCAAGTAACCGACTTCGACGTCGCAATCGAGAACCTTTTCACCTTCCAGCTTGAGATTGAATTTAATGGTTCCATGGGTCGCTGGATGGGATGGCCCCATCTGCAACTCCATCGTTTCAGCCGGAAGCTCCTTCACTTCTGCTTTCATAATATCAGTGTTTACTACCCAAAGTTTTTTTCAAGCGCATCAGCTTGTTGTGCGACCGTTCGTCGACAAACGTGCCTTCAATTTTGCGTTCTGGAACTCGGGGCTGAACGAGATTGACCGGATAGTCTTTCCGGAGCGGATGACCGCGAAATTCTTCGTACAAGAGAACTCGGCGCAAATCCGGATGCTCGATGAAGCGAATACCGAAAAGATCCCAAACTTCGCGCTCCATGAAGTTCGCACCGCGCCAGATCGGCGTCAGCGACTCGATGGATGGATCGTTCTCCGGCACCGGAACACGGATTCGCAGCCGGGCGCGCCGGGCGCGCGATAAGATCTGATAGACGACTTCGAAGCGCGGTTCCTTTCTCTGCCAATAATCCACCGCCGTGACGTCCGACAGAAAATCGAAATCAAGCCCCGGTGTCTCCTTCAAAATCCGAAAGCTCTCTCTCAGCCCGGCCCGGTCGAGGACCAGCACGTCGTCTCCCTGCGGCCGCAGGATTTCGATGATCTTGGCCCCCAATTCTTGCCGAATCGTTTCTAGTCGAGAATCGGTTTCCGCCATTTCGTCAATCCCAATCGAGGGCACCCTTCTTCCACACGTAGATGTAGCCGATGGTCAGAATACCGAGAAAAATTCCCATCTGTACCAAGCCAAAGATTCCCAGCTGGCGAAAGTAGATCGCCCAAGGGTAGAGAAATACGACTTCAAGATCGAAGATCAGAAACAGCATTGCGATCAGGTAAAACTTCACTGAAAAACGAATGCGCGCGTCGCCGCGCGGCGCGTTGCCCGACTCGAACGGCTCGACCTTCGCCGGGTTGGTGGAATGAGGTCCCACTTTCCAGGCGATGAGCAGCAGCGCTAACACGACCACCGCCGCCAGCGTGAACATCACTACCAGCGGAAAATAAGGATTGTTCATTTCTATGATTTAAAAAGCCAACCCTGGAAAAGGTTCGGAACGGGGTCTAGCAAATCACCAAGATTGCTAAGTTTTTTCTATGAAAAAACCGCAGTGAAGTCAAGGTAACGTGCCCCTCGAGAGCCTTTCCAGGGCTGCAAGTTTGGAGCTTGGATTGACCATTCACAAGCGTTGGTGCTAATCGGTCGAGGGTCTTTTGAACGAGCCACAACCGTTACCAAGGAGCGGGCCATGAGATTCCGTTCACTTTCGGTAGGCAATGTAGTCGTCGCGTTTTTCCTCTGTAATTTCGGCTCGGCGGCGGCACAGCAGGCGCTCGATGCGGCGAGGAAAGAAGGACAGGTCGTCTTTTACGCCTCGATGGAAGCTCAGTCCGCGCAACGGCTCAGCGCAGCCTTCGAAAAAAAATATCCACTCATTAAAGTCGACACTGTGCGCATCGGCTCGGAAAAGATGGCGACCCGACTGTTTGCCGAAGCACAAGCGCGCAGGATATCAGTCGATGTCGTACACCAATCGGCTTTCGATTTTTATCGTGTGCTGCAGAAAGGGATTTTCGACAGCTATCTTTCGCCCGAGCGCAGCGCTTTTCCGGCCGACTACAAAGACGACAAAGGGCTTTGGACCCTGCACTCCGCGACCCTGAACGTGATCGCTTACAATACGCGGCGATTTCCCGCCTTGCCCGTGCCGAAGGGGTTTTGGGATTTGACGGCGCCAAACTGGAAAGGCCAACTGATCATGGACGAAAACGAGAGCAAATGGATGGCCGGCATGATGACATACTCGGGCGAGGCAAAAACCTTGGAACTTTTACGCAAGCTCGCCACCCAGGATATTCAGTTTCGAACCGGCCACTCGCTGATCCAGACCATGGTTGCCGCCGGCGAGCGGCCCGTCGCCGTAGTGGCGTTCGCCAACGGTGTGGATCGACTGAAAAAAGACGGCGCGCCGATCGACTGGATCGCCCCCGAGCCGGTCATCGGCCTTACCTTTGGGCTCGCGGTCGTCAAAGGAGCGCCCCATCCAAACGCGGCCCGTCTATTTGTCGATTTCCTGTTATCGCGCGAGGGTCAGGAAATTCTCGGCGCGGCTGGCTACTTCGCGCCGCGCACCGATGTCATTTCGCCGATTCTCAGCGAAGCGCCGCCGAAAACGAAAATCGTGCCGCTGCCGATGTCATTGGCGCCGCGTTACAACGAGTATTTTCAAATGTATCGGCAGATTATGGGGCTTTGATAATTCAACAAATCTTTACAAGCGAGCGGAACCGAGATTCGGGAAGCTCGTAGGGGCGCATGGCATGCGCCCTCTCTGGATGTTGAAGCCGTGAACCCTGATCGCCAGACCATAAAATTACGCCCTATGATTTTAATTTTAATGGGAGCAAACCGTGATGATTTACCAAGCTGAACTGGGAAATTTCACCATTGCGCTCGCTGGCGACACCATGCTCACGCGCAAGCTCATTCCGTTCAAAGAAGAAAGATTCTTGGCTTTACGCGACATACTTCACGGCGCCGACGCGACCTTTGCCAACCTTGAAGGCACCGTCCATCTCTGGGACGAAGGCACTCCCGGGATTACTCAGGGTACTTTCATGACGACTGACCCCAAGTTACTCGAAGATTTGCAATGGCTCGGCGTCAATCTGGTTTCCTGCGCTAACAATCATGCCTTTGATTACGGCGAGGCTGGCGTGTTGGCGAATATCCGGCATCTCGACCATGCCGGCATTGTCCACGCGGGAACGGGAAAAAATCTCGCCGAGGCAAGAGCGCCAGGTTATCTCGACACGCCGAACGGGAGAGTGGCGCTGATCTCGATTACTGCGACATTCAGGCCGTGGAACCAAGCGGGTGAACAACGCCCCGACTTACGCGGCCGGCCGGGCATCAATCCGCTCGGCTTCAAAACCACTTATCGCGTAGATGCGCCGGCATTGGAGCAACTGCAGCGGATCAGTCGCGAGCTCGGCTTCGAAATGGGCAAAGAGCGCGCGCGCAAGCATTTTTATAGCGATAAGGAGATCGCGGACAACAAGGAATCCGAAGTCGATTTGTTGGGCCACCGTTTTGTCGAAGACCGGAGCTTTTCCATCGCGACCGAAGGAAACCCCCGGGATGTCGCGGACAACCTCAGATGGATCCACGAAGCGCGCCGCCAGGCCGACTGGGTTGTTGTCAGCGTCCACTGCCATGAATTCGGCGGCGCCAGCCTGCTGACTGCCACCAGCCGCGGCGGCCTTGAAGAACCCGCGGACTTTATCGTTGCCTTCGCGCACCAAGCGATCGACCGCGGCGCGGATGTTGTCGTCGGTCATGGACCGCATTTTCCGTTGGGCATCGAAATCTACAAAGGCCGACCGATTTTATACAGCGTCGGCAACCTGATTTTTCAAAACGAAACCGTCGGCTTTTTCCCCGCAGACGCTTACGAGCGCTTCGACTTGGATCTCCGAGCCACACCATCGGATTTTCTCGACGCCCGCACCAACGGCGGTAAGAAAGGTCATCCCAGTGATCCCGCTTACTGGGAAAACATCTTCGCAGTTTGCGAGTTCAGCCAGAGCAAACTCAAGGAGATCAGAATTCACCCCATCGATCAGGGCTTTGGCCGCCCCCGGCCCCAACGAGGCCGACCGGTTCTCGCCGAAGGCGAAGTCGCCGAGCGCGTGCTCGAACGTGTCACGCGACTGTCAAATCGCTACGGCACGAAGGTGCTGAATCGCGACGGCATCGGAATGATCAAGCCGTAGAAATGGCTTAATAATTTATCGGATCTAATCCTGGACTCCTGCCTGCACAGCTGACCATGGTCTGAGTAGTCGACGCGGAGAGCGGTTCGACATTTCGTAAGCGTGCCATTTCGCTCGCCGACCTTGATGTTGATAAACCTCTCGCTGCCGCCAGTACCCTAGAATCGATCTATTCCACTGCAGATGTGTGAACTTCCGGGTTTAGCACAGCACCATAGTAATGACGCCGAATGAACTGATCGAACCGACTCGTCCGTTCTCCAACCAAGGCATCTACTGAAAAGTTTTGCCGATGAAGAATTACGAGCTTGGTGTATTGAGCGGCCTGAAGCTAAAGAATGTTAGCCTCCAGGCATCGATCAAGCCTTGATTCAACCTAATAAAGACACCATCGCTCGTCGAGCGGCGCAACCTTTACACAACGGCGGCATCAGAGTAAATTTCATTCCCAACCCTCCGATGCAGAGCCAAGCCGAGCAGTGGTTTGATATCGATCTCCAGCGGGTGGATATCCAAGGGCTGAACAGCGCTGATGCCATTGCGGCGTTCTTTGCCCAGCTTCGATACCATACCGAGACACGCACTACTCAGACCGCCGGTAATCTTGGGATTGCAGCTGATACCACCGCTCGCCCCATTAAGAAAATTGATCTCATCGCCGATCAGGAAGGGCTTTTTCAGGTTTACCTCTTTGAGCTTCAGAGTATTACGGTCGCGCACACGCGCGCGCTGGCGCGCGCGTTTCGCAACCGGGCGGGAAATTATTTGCTTGTCCTGGCGACGAGCGATTATCAGCGGGCTCGATTTCGTTTTTTTGGAGCGCGAGTTGCCGATGGCGCCTGGAAATGAGCCGTTGCTCAGCGACAAGCAGAGCGCGATTCGGCCTCGGATTCTGACCGTCGAGCGGCGTAATCCGACGACGATTCAGCTCCGCGTGCTGCGCCGGCTGACCTGGACCGAAAGCGATCCGTATTATCAATACGAAAAACTCAGAGCGGCTTACGATCTCGCCACGTGGTCCGAGGACTATTTCAACAACCGGGCACTGTTCTCGGATTATTATCTCAAAGAGAAGCTAAAAGAGTTTCCGGTCTGGAAAGAAGATCCCAAACCGGTCTACCTCAAGCTCCGCGAAATTTATCAAGGTGCTGCTTCGAGGTTCGGCGGGCAAAACAAACAGGATTTATATCGAGACCTCATCCACCCGGCTATCGATATCTTGGGTTTCGTAGCGCGAGCAGAAAACGGCAACCAGAACGCGGCCACAGAGCCGCACTACACGCTTTATTCACCACAGAACTCGGGTTCAGCACTTGCCAGTTGCCAGGTTTACCCGTGGGACCGCTCGTTAGACGGAAAGGACGATCGGCGCGACGCCGAAACACCCGAAGAAAATCCCGGCGCCGCTGTGGTCAGCCTTTTGGAGCAAGGCAAAAGTAATTGGATCGTAGTTACGAACGGCCGGCTCTGGCGCCTTTACTCGCAGCGCACTCATGCTCGCGCGACCAACTATTACGAGATCGATCTCGACGAAGTGCTTTCCCAATCCGGTCCGCACGCGCCCGAGATCAACGAGTCGTTCCGCTATTTCTGGCTTCTGTTCCGGAGCCAAGCCTTCGAGCCTCAAGAGGTCGATCGTGAAGGCAAAAAGCAAAGTCTTTCCCTGCTCGATCAACTCCTGCTTTACAGCCAAGACTACGCGAAAGAGTTAGGCGAACGGTTAAAGGACCGCGTCTTCGCCGATATTTTTCCGCATCTCGGCGCCGGCTTCATCCATTTCGTACGCGAGCGCGACGGAGCGCATACCGAGATCGACCAGGAAACATTGGATACGGTTTATCAAGGCACGTTGACCTTGCTTTACCGGCTGCTCTTTCTCCTCTACGCGGAATCGAGAAATCTTTTGCCCGAACGGGAAGTACGCAGTTACTTCGAAGCGAGCCTGACGAAGCTAAAGCAAGAAATCGCTGAAGCCGCAGGGACCCTTGAAGATCAAATCGGGGAGCGGCTGAAAAAACGGTATCGCGATGACGAGTATAAACTGTACGATCGTCTATGCTCTCTATTCGCTGTCGTAGATAAAGGCGAGGCGGCCCTCAACGTGCCGGTCTACAATGGTGGTCTCTTCATCTCGAATCCCGAGCAGAGCGATGACAGCCCGGAAGCGGATGCTGCGAGGTTTTTAACTACAAACAAGGTTCCTGATCTATTTCTTGCGCGAGCAATCGACCTGCTTGCGCGCGCCGTCGATTCAAAAAGACAGGATTTGGTCGCCATCGACTTCAAATCGCTTGGCGTGCGACAGCTCGGATCGATCTACGAAGGCTTACTGGAGTTTAGACTGCGCATCGCGGGCCGAAAGCTCGCCATCGTCAAGGAAAAAGGGCGTGATGTTTATGAACCGTTCATTGACCTGGATAAAAAAGCGCAGGAACGCGCCGAGCATCAAGAGCGTGTGGTAAGGAAGGGCCAGGTTTATCTGGAGAACGACAAGCACGAGCGCAAAGCCACCGGCTCATATTACACGCCCGATCACATCGTCGAACATATCGTCGAGCACGCCGTCGGGCCGATCCTCAAAGAAAAATTCGAGGCCATGCGCCCCAAGCTGCGCGAAGCCCAGCAAAAACGCCGCGCCTTTTTTGACAAGCAGCAAGCGCTGCGGAAACAAGGCATCAGAGGTGAGCCCGAAAGCAAGGCAGACTTTATCGGCCATGAGTTGGTCGACGACCTTTTCAACATCAAGGTGCTCGACCCAGCGATGGGCTCCGGCCACTTCCTGGTCGAAGCGGTCGACTACATCACCGACAAGACGCTGGACTTCCTAAACGGCTTCCCGTGGAACCCGGTCATTGCCCACCTTGCGCGCATGCGCGAGACGATCCTCGAAGAGATGGAAGATCAGGAGATCACCATCGATCCGAAGCGGCTAACGGACGTAAACCTCCTGAAGCGCCACGTCCTCAAACGCTGCATATACGGCGTCGACATCAACCCGATGGCGGTCGAACTGGCCAAAGTTTCCCTATGGCTCGACTGCTTCACCCTTGGCGCACCGCTTTCCTTCTTGGATCATCATCTGCGCTGCGGAAACTCATTGGTCGGCGTGACCGTCGAGGACGTCGACAAAATCCGCGCTGAGACAAAACAACTGACTTTATCCGCTTCTTCCGACTGGCAAGGCTTGCTGCAGGCTATCCAGGGCATGATCGAAGTCGGCGGTCTGCCTGACGTGACCTCTGCCCAAGTCGCGCGATCGCGGACCGCGTATAAGTCGGCGCTATGGAATCTAGAAAATTTCCAAAAGATCCTGAACATCCACACCGCCCGCTAGTTCGTTTCTTTGCAGAAAGACAAAGGCAATGGCAAGAAATCAAAACAAAATGTGGACCCCTTCGATTTGGTTCTAAACAGCGGCGATCTTTTCGATTGGTCACACGGCAAAAAATCCCCGATGCTTGATCGCGACCCGCACCGCGCTCTGCTTTCCGAATGCGCGCGCATGGCCAAAGAAAAACGCTTCTTCCATTGGGAATTGGAGTTTCCGGAAGTCTTTTACGGACCGCGTTCGGGAACAAGCCAAGCTATTGAGCGTCTGCAAGGTGCCGGTTTCGATGTAGTCGTCGGCAACCCACCTTACGACGTTCTCGCGAGTGAGGAGCTGGGCTACGACGTTTCAGACGACCTCAGTTTTTATGAAGCTTTAGAGATCTATGAGCCGGCAATCCGCGGCAAGAAAAACCTTTACAAGTTATTTATCTGTCGAGCTTTGACCGAAGCGGACGTTAGCGGTGTTCTCTCGTTTATCGTTCCAATGCCGCTTCTCGGAGATGATCAAGCGGCCGGTGTACGAACGCTCTTGTTTGAAAAGACTCACTTCACCGGCATCCAGTCTTTTCGGCAGAAAGACGATCCGCACAACAGAGTTTTTCCGGAAGCCAAGTTGGCGACGTGCATCTTCGTTTCTCGCGGGCGCCCGTCAGGTCAGCGGTTTCAGATCCGAACGCATCCCGGACGACAGATTGAAGAGACCTCTCCCAAACTACAAATTTCCGCTGACGAAATTCTAAAGTTTGATCCGCGAAATTTAACGATTCCAAGCTGCACGCAGCGCGACTGGGATCTCGCCATAAAAATTCTGGCCAACGAAAGGATTAGAAAACTCGGTGAGTTCTGCCAAGCGTCGCAAGGCGAGGTGAATGAAACGACAGATGGCAAGAAAGGCTTCATCTCGTCGAACCCAAAAGACGGTCCTCAAATTCTTCGCGGATCGAATATTTGTATGTATGTCCTCCGTGAGGCATCTCAAGGTGAAGCCATTTACCTACAGAAGGATAAGTACTTAAAAGGAAAACCCGATAGCGTTAAAGCGCTTCATCATCGACAAAGCCGAGTCGGTTGGCAGGAAAGCTCACCTCAAAACAATTTTAGAAGGATCATTGCGGCCAAGATCCCCCTGCAATCATTCTGCAATCATTTGATCAACTACATTCCGGAACAGGACTCCAAGCTTTCACTCGAGTTGCTCTTAGCACTATTCAACTCAAAGCTGCTCGACTGGTATTTCCGTCTTGGAAGTACAAATGCCCACGTCAGTCATTATCAAGTTGAAAACCTCCCGAGCCCGGCTTTAGACCAAAATAAAGGAGTGGAGCGGTGGCAGAACCTCCTAAACGATGAGCAATGGTCGGAGCTGGAAAAAGAACTTTGTTCATTATGTGAAACGCCTGGAATTTTGCCTCATGCTGTAAGTGCAGCAATAGCCGAAATGAGCCGTCGTATTCAAAGGATCGAGGCCAAGCGTGTCCTCAAAAATCGCTCCGAGCGATCACGTCTCGCTGCGAAGAGTCAGCCCATCCAGGACACCATCGATGCGGTCCTCTTTCGCTGCTACGGGCTATCGGAAGATGACGCAAAGTACGTTGAGAAACGCTTAGGGGAAATGCTCTAGGAAGATTAGGTTGGGTAACGGTCGTGGTAAAGCCTTTGATCGGTAGTGTGCTGAATTTATATAGAGCTTGTTTATGGCGCGCGCGAGACTAGTTCCGATCACACCGAGTGTTTTGAGTTGGGCAATTGAGCAGTCTGGGTACACGAGAGAGCAGATTGCGGCGAAGCTCGATATTGATATGGCCAAACTCGACGCGTGGGAGAATAACAACGAGAAGCCGAATCTTACCTCATTCAAAAATCTAGCCAATACACTGAAACGTCCCTCGGCGCTATTTTTTCTACCTGAACCACCGAAGTCTCCGTCTCCACCGGTCGAATTCCGGCATCCGCCTAGTGCACGCAGTGTCTTGAATCCGAACGAACGACGCTATCTCCGTGAAGTCACCAGGCTTCAACGTACGGTCGCGTGGATACTCAGCGAGCTTGGCAAACCTCCGGTAGACATTCCACAAATCCAATTGGGGTCGGATGTTGAAAGGGCTGCGGAATCCGTACGTCAGCAATTGAAAGTAGCCGTGGGTGAGCAGCTACGTTGGCAGAGCTCCAGTATGGCGCTCAAAGAATGGCGGGACGCTTTAGAGGAAACCGGAGTTTTGGTTTTTCTCTTACAACTAGGCAAGGACTCGTGCCGTGGATTTTCATTGTGGGACGACCGTGCTCCGGTAATAGCCTCAAACACTTGGTGGAATCCCGAGGCGCGGATTTATACGCTCTTCCACGAATATGCCCACCTTCTGACTCGTACCAACTCGGTTTGCATTCAAAATGGCGGCAAATCTCTCGCGCCCGGCAGTGATGCCGCCGAGCGATGGTGTGAGCAATTTGCGGCGGCGCTCCTTCTGCCTTGGGACGAGGTGCAAAACTTCATGGGCACCGAACTGGACTGGTTCCCGGGGAGACGGATATCGGATTTAGATTCGATCCGGAAAGTTGGGCGCCATTTCAAAGTGAGTCTCAGGGCGCTTACACTGAGATTAATCGGCAAAAATGCCGCAACGTGGGAGCTGTACGAAAAAATCCCATCGTGGTCGGACGAGAAACGCGGCGGAGGCGGTGGTAGCGGTCGACGGCGTGCACAAGCTCGGGAGGACACCTTCGGAAGCCGCGCAATCGATGTGTTTCTCACCGCGATTCGAGAGGACCTCGTAAGTCGAGCCGATGCGTTGAGCTACCTGGACATCCCGGATTCTGACCTTGAGAGGTTCGAACGCTATGGCGTGCGGAGCTCTGGCTAGCCGTGCCGGCCGCGTTCTGGGTTGTCGATACGTCGTCCATCATCGCAGTTAGGCGCGTCGTGCCCCGCGGTGATCAGCCAGGAGTCTTTGCGAAACTGGATTCGCTCATGGCGACCGATGTTCTTGTGTACCCCGTCCAGGTGGTCGAAGAACTGGAGCGATACACGGAGACAACCTCCGGCAATCCAGATTTGCCGTTTCAGTGGGCAAAGAGAAATCAACCTCAAGCAACTCGACATGGGCCGCAATTCGAGAAGGTGCGTGAAGTCTTAGCGCATCCGCAGGTTAGAAATGTTCTTGATCCGGATAAAACCGGCGTTGACGAAGCGGACCCGTATGTACTGGGACTCGCGATGTCCCTGAAGGACCAGGGAGAGGTCACTGTCATCACCGAGGAAAGAAAAGATCGCCCAGGAAAAATGTCCTTGAACACGGCGTGTGGTCTGCTGCGATTGTACTGCCTTTCTATGGAACCGTTTCTCGCTCAGCAGGGCATTTGGCCGTAGCAAGGAAGAAGTTGTTCATTAATATGGTCCTGTTCACTATTAGTGAACGTGTGATATAGTGAACGCGTGGACACGGAATGCCTCAATCACTGTGTCGCTACTCTACGGGCTCTCCAGGGTGTACGGCATATTGAGCTAAAAAAGCGAGAATTACACCTGCCGACCGGCGCTGATGCCAAGCTGGTTCTCCGCACGGACGCCGGGCACTTGGCCTATATTGTCGAAGTCAAACGAACAGTCACGCCTGCCGGCCTCGAACACCTGTTGCATCAGCTGGAACGTTACAGCCGGGGGACCAAGGCAAAGCCTCTCTTATTCTCGGATTACATTTCTCCCAACGTCGCCGGCCGGTTAATCGCTGCGGATGTAAATTTCGCCGACGCTGCCGGCAACGTTTACTTGAACTGGCCGGGCAAGCTGCACATCCAAATCCAAGGCAAGAAGCCGACGCGGATTGCCGAAGCAAGGAGCGAGCGGCTCACACAGCCGAGTGGCTTGAAAGTTCTTTACGCATTACTAACGCAACCTCCGGAGCGTTGGGGGGCGTATCGCGACATCGCAAAGGCGTCAGGCGTCGCACTAGGCTCCATCGCCTGGGTGATTCGCGAGATGAAGGGCAAAGGCTATCTCGTGCAACGCGCGCGCGACGCCTGGAAGTTAAACCAAAAACGCAAGTTGTTAGATCTCTGGGTGGAAGGTTACGGCGCTCGCCTGCGCCCCGATTTGCTCATTGGGCGCTACCAACCAGCTGAGGCTCGCCTGGACGAAACCCTGCAAAACGTTCAAGCCGTGCTGGCCGAGAAGAAAATTTCTTGGGCTCTTACCGGAGGATTTGCAGCGGACATTTTAACGCGCCATTTTCGCGGCGAGCAGTTGAGCTTCTTCACGCAGGAATGGCCGGTGGAGTTGGCACATAAACTCAAGTGGCTCCCTTCCGATCGCGGCAACGTCACGGTTCTGCGAAAGTTTTCGCCGCTGGTGACGTTCGATCTGGAAAAACCCCAACCAACCGCGCATCCTCTCCTCGTCTATGCGGAGCTGGTTTTCCAAGGCCGCGAGCGCGAATTGGAAACAGCAAAATTGGTATACGATCGCTATATTTCCGCTCTGGTTTTGGAAGATGGAACCTAAAACCGTCGAGGCGCTGAGAGCGCTATCGCGCATCCTCTCTCAAGAGGGCCGGCGATTTGTATTGATTGGCGCAACTGTTCCGCAAATCGTAGCGGAATTCCGCGAGCTGCAGGCTTCCGGCAGCCGTGAGACCAGAGATGTTGACGCCGTGACGGAAGTCGCGACTTGGGACGATTTTGCAAACCTCCAAACACTCCTAGAACAGGAGGGATTCCGTCAAAGCCAAATCGCGCATGAATTTATCTGGGATGGTGAAGTGCGAATAGACCTGATTCCGTTCGGCGCGGCGCTTGTTGAGCAGGATCGACTATTGTGGCCTGGCGGCGGCGCTGTCATGAGTGTCTGCGGATTGGAAGAGGCGCTCGAGTGCGCAAGAGAGGAAGAGATTACACCTGATCTGAAGGTGCCGGTGGTGACAATACCGGGTTTGGTGCTAACAAAGACCATCGCTTACATGGACCGGCCCGAAGCGCGAGTGCGCGATCTTATAGACATCCTCTACTGTTTTGCGCATTACGACACGAGGCAGGGTGAAAGCCGCCGCTTCGATCTTGCAGGCACCGTTGTAAACGGTGTACCGCTCATGTTCGACGAAGCCGGCGCATATTTGCTTGGAATTGAGGTAACAGCTCTGGCCAAACCCAACTCTCTAATTATTGCTCGGCGATTTGTGGAAATTTTTTCTGACGAATTTGCCAGGCCAATCTCGCAAATTCTCGCGGAAGAGAAACGCCTGATGGATAATGACGCGAGGCGCGCGACGGTCTATCGCCTATTTCAAGTTTTCGGCGCTGGAATATATGAGCGTGGCAAGAGATGAAGCTCCCCTACGTCATAGACAACCAGACACATGTCCTGGCTGATATCCTTAAGGTTTTGTTGTCTGAGCATCAAGGTCGGTCGTTGGACGTAGCCACAGCCTACTTCACCGTGGGCGGGTTCGGTTTAATCCAGGAGGGATTAGCAACTCTCGGCAATTTTCGGCTCCTGCTCGGCTCCGAGCCAACGGGTGGAGAACAACTCGGCCTACGGCCCGACGCGGCGGTTGTCCGCGGGTTGGTGCGACGCGACCTGGAGCAGCTTGCTTTTGATGAAAAGACGCTGCGTTTGGTTGAGGATCTGATCGCCTATCTTCAGCGGGAGTCCGTTCAAGTCCGGCTGCACCACAAGGGCTTTCTCCATGCGAAATGTTGGCTTTTTTATTCCGACCGCCCCGGCCAGCAGATGCTCTTCGACCGGTTCCGGCCGATCCTCGCCGTCGTCGGTTCGTCGAACTTCACGATTCCCGGTCTAACATCTAATCGCGAGCTGAATCTGGCTCACAAGGTTCTGCTCGATCCCGGGGAAATTGACGATCCCGACGCGGCTTACTCGGTCTCGTGGCTGAGTGATGTAAAACCGAGTGAGCGGATCACGCCGACGAACCGACAGCTTCTCAAAAGCGAAGTGGGGGCACGGGCAATCATCGATCTGGAAAGCTGGTACGAGCGTCAATGGGCGGACGGGATCGATTTCAAGCAGGATCTGATCGTGCTGCTCGATGCCTCGAAATTCGGCGCCAAGGAGTACACGCCCTACCAGGTCTATATGAAAGCGCTTTACGAGTACTTCAAAGACGATCTCGGAGTCGAGGCTCCGACCGGTACGCGCTCCGCCGTGAACCTCGCCGAGTTTCAAGAAGACGCGGTCAAAAAAGCTCGTAAGATACTGTCCCGTTACGATGGCGTGATGGTTGCGGACTCGGTGGGTCTGGGTAAGACGTGGATCGGCAAAAAGCTCCTCGAAGACTTCGCCTACCACATGCGCCAGAGAGCTCTGGTCGTCTGTCCGGCAAGCCTGCGAGAGATGTGGGAGAGAGAACTGGCTGATGCGAGCATCGCAGCCGTGGTCTTATCACAGGAGGAGTTGGGCCGGGAAGAATTCGAGCCATCTTCTTGGGGCGATGCGGATATCGTCTTGATCGACGAATCCCATAATTTTCGCAACCCGAATTCCAACAGATACGGCCAAATGGAATCATTGCTCGACACGAACGGCGGCAGAGGGCGCGAGGGCGGGCGGAAGAAAGTCATCCTGCTCACGGCGACGCCGATCAACAACGATCTTTTCGATTTCTATAACCAGTTTTCTTTGATCACCCGCGGCGACCGGAGTTATTTTGCGTCGAGCGGCATCGGCGACCTGTATCGATATTTTCTGAAAGCTCGGCGCGATTCGCGAGCAGGCAACGGCGTATTTGCGCTTTTCAATCTATTGGAGGAAGTCGTCATTCGGCGCACTCGCCCATTCATACGAATGGCGTATCCAACCGCAAGCTTTCGCAAGCGCGAACCGGACGGAAACTGGGCGGAGCAGCCAGTGCGTTTTCCGGAGCGAAAACTGAAGACCGTGCGCTATGATCTCGAAGCCGCGTACGCCGGCATTTACGATGAAGTCGTATCGGGCATCGAAAGCCTCAGGTTGGCACCCTACAATCTGGAGGATTACAAGAAAGCAGGCGTGGCGATCGACAAGTTTGAGGCGGGACGCGAAGAGGCACTTGTCGGCATCTTTAAAAGCCGCTATCTCAAGCGCTTTGAGTCGAGCATCGAGGCGTTTCGCATCAGCGTCCGGCGAGCCCTCGCCTTTCTCAAGACGTTCGAGTCCTACATTCTCGACGGCCGGCTGATCAAGAGCATCGACTTTCAAAAGATAACCCGCTTTCTGTCCTCGGAAGATGAAGAAGATGACGCAATGCCAGTTTCCCTCGCCGACGAGATCGACGCGAATGAAGAGGCGCGCGCATTTCTGGAGACACTCGGCACGGTCGACGCCACAGCGTACAACCTGAGAAAGCTCCATGAAGCGGTCCAACATGATGTGGAGGTCCTTTCGGACATCTGGCAGCGGGTAAAAGATATAAAACCGGAGAAAGACGCCAAGCTCGCCCGGCTCAAAGATCTCTTATCTGAAGACCTCAAAGGCAAGAAGGTTCTGATCTTTAGCTACTACAAAGACACGGCGCGCTATCTCTATCGACATCTTGGCCACCCGGACAATCCGCACGCGACGGCTTTTCGCAAAAGGCTTCGCGGCGTCAATGTGCGCAGGATGGATAGCGGCGCCGACGCAAAAGAGCGCGTGCGCATCGTCGAGGGCTTTGCGCCCAAAGCCAACGGCAAGCCGGACTGGATCGGCACGGAGAAAGAGATCGATCTGCTGATTTCCACCGATGTGCTTTCCGAAGGTCAAAACCTGCAAGACTGCGGGTATTTAGTTAACTACGATTTGCACTGGAACCCGACGCGGATGGTCCAGCGCGCCGGGCGCATCGATCGCATCGGCACCGGGTTCGAGACCCTGTGGATATACAACATGTTTCCGGATCGAGGGTTGGAGCGTTTGTTGGGCTTGGTTCAAAGCCTCAGTTTGAAGATCGCCGACATAGACCAGGCGGGATTTCTGGACGCGAGCGTTCTCGGCGAAGCTGTTCATCCACGAAACTTCAACACGCTGCGCCGTATCTCCGAGGAAGACGGTACGGTGATCGAAGAAGAGGAGCAGTTCACCGAATTGGCGAGCAGTGAGTTCTTGATGCAACAGCTCCGAGCGCTGATCGATGCCGGAGGCCAGGAAACGTTGGATTCACTTCCCGACGGGATTCACTCCGGCCTTGCGAAGGCGGGAGCGAAGGGGGTGTTTTTCTATTTTCAGGCGCGTCCACCGGGAGCAAACAACACTTCTGGAAATATTACGATCTAAAGGATCAGAGAATCCTCGACAACCGGTACATTGTCGCGAATCTGATTGCTTGCCAGAAAGATACGCCGAGGATCGTGGACCCGGCTCTTTTCAGGCAAGTCTTCGCACTTCAGGAAAAGGTGATCGAAGATCTTCTGGAATCTGAAGAGGAAAAACGGGCACTTGAAGTCGCCCCGCGAGCGGTCGACCCAATTCAACAAACTGTAGCCACAGCGATTCAGTCGTTCCTCAATCATCCTGACGTTGACAGAAAACACGCCATAGAGATCATCCGATCTCTCAATCAGCCAATGTTAACGATCCAAGTGCGTAAGCTCCGACAATCTTTTAGGGCTTTTCAAGGGAGCCGGGATATCAAGTCTCTGTTGAGCAACATTGAAGACCTGGGAGAAGCCTCTGGCGGCAATGAGGCTGGCAAGGGACCCGCCGAGAGAACGAAAGAACTTAAGCGTGAAGATCTACGGCTGATTTGCTTTGATCTCTTAACCTCCGGTTAGAGTCTATAAATAGAATCTACGGGAATTTTTAGTTCAACAAGACCTAGCACGGGAATGAGGCGATGACTTTGCACTGTCAGACGTCGATTCGGCCTAATCCGTCGATTGCGCAATGGAGTGTCGGATCAACGATTCCACGTGTCTTCATCTAACACGTAATGAAGTTGCCCCGGAGCTATTTTCATTGGTTGCTGACAAAACAGATGATAGGCGGCAATTTTGCGTTGTTCCGAGGTAGTGGCGCCGGTCCGGAGATACAGGTCAAGCGCCTCAACGATTAAGTCATTGAGCGATCGTCCTTCTTCCCCGGCTTTTCTTTTAGCAAGCCGTAGGACTTCTTTTTCTATAAACACAGAGAGTTTCTGTTTCATCTGCTCCACTCCTTAAATCAATAGCAGCAGGAATTTGAACATTTTCATATACCCAAATACTCGGCGCGTTACCCAAAAAACTGCGCCCTACTCACATAAGATAAAGAAATTGTATTCGGAAATTTCAATTCGGTTTGGTTCCCAAGTCTGATTTCATACCAAACATCATGAAACGGTGATAGCGTCCCGTTAACATGATCATCGCTCACGCGGATGTAGTCGGAAGCCTGCTTCGGCCGCCGGAACTGCTTGCGGCACAAAAGCAATTCGCCGCCGGCGAGATCAGCTCGTCTCGGTTCAAAGAAATCGAAGATCGCGCCGTGGATAACGCGGTGGCGCTGCAAGAAAAGATCGGCTTGGCAATCGTCACTGACGGCGAGATGCGTCGGCAGTCGTTTCAGAGCCAAATGACGGCGGCGATCAGCGGCTTTGGCGAATTTGATCTTGATGCTTTCCTTTGGGGTGACTGGCACGATGAGCAAGGCGTTCAGAGAAAACGACGTCCACGCCGACTAGGCGCGGTCGCACGACTAAAACGGCTTCGTTATCTCTCGGCGCACGAGTTTTTTTACCTGAAAAGCAAAACCAACCGGATTCCCAAAATAACGCTTCCCAGTCCGGGCCTGTGGGCCAATTTCTGGTCACCGAAGTATTCCGGCGCTGTCTATCCGACGCTAGAGGCTTTTCTGGCCGATATCACTGCGATCCTGCGCGAAGAAATTGCGGAACTGGTTCGTCTTGGGGCTAGCTACATTCAAATCGACGCGCCGCATTACGGTTTACTGCTCGATCCGAAAACGCTCCCGTTCTACGAGAAGCTCGGCTGGAATTTGGATCGCTGGCTCTCTCTCGGCGTCGAGCTCGACAACACAGTGATGCAGGGTTTCTCCGACGTGACTTTCGGATTTCATATCTGACGCGGCAATCAAGGGAGCCGGTGGCTTTCCGAAGGAGGTTATGAGTCGATCAGCCGCAAGTTATTTCGAAATCTCAAGGCGCAACGATTGCTCCTCGAATATGACGATGCCCGCTCGGGCTCTTTTGAGCCGCTGCGACATGTGCCGGACGATAAATTTATCGTGCTAGGGTTGATAACAACCAAGCGGCCCGAGCTTGAATCCATGGATTTTTTGCGGCAGCGCGTTATCGATGCCAGCCGATACGTCTCGCTGGAACGCTTGGGACTGAGCACACAGTGCGGCTTCGCATCATCTATTATCGGCAACCGAATTTCTTTTGACGACCAACGGAGAAAACTGGAACTGGTCGTGAAGACCGCTCACGGAGTATGGGAATGATAACTTCGCCGTGGGATGTTCTAGAGTCCTAGCGCGGCTGCGTTTCTCCCCGCCAACCGGGAAAAAACCACGTTGCGCGTTTGGCCCGTGCAGGAAGGATAATTGTGGAAGAACAGCCCGACAATATCGCCCGAGGCGAACAAGCCGCCGATCGGGTCGTTCGACGTATTCAGCACCTGGGCTTGGGTATTGATCTGTAACCCTCCGAAGGTAAACGTGATGCCGCCCGTAACTGCGTATGCCCAGTACGGCGGCTTATCAATGCTGTCGGCCCAGTTAGATTTCTTCGGGGTAATGCCTTCAGTTGAGCGCCCGTCCAACTTTGTGGCATCGAACGGAATATCTTTGCGTACCGCACCGTTGAATTCAGCAATCGTATGATTCAGCACCGCGGGCTCAATGCCGATCTTTTTCGCCAGCTCATCGATGCTGTCGGCTTCAATGGGGTGCGAGAACTCGTAATAACGCTGGTTCAATAATTTCGCCGCCTTCTGATCGTAAATCTGATACGCAATCGCGCCCGGTTGACCGAGCACTGCCCAACCGGTTTTGGCATAGGTATAGGAATGCCGTGCTTCTCCTTCATCGAAAAAACGCTGGCCCAGGGAATTGACCGTGATCCCGTAAGTGTAGCCGTAGCGATTCGCTTTGTTGCTGATCTCCACATCCGGAAACGTGGCATCGATGGGCGTCGCATGGGCGCCCTGCCAATGGCCGGCTGTTTTTGCGCCCAGGTCGATCGCCATCATGAGCACCTCGCCGGTGTCATGCTTGCTGCCGCGCACTTTCATCAAATCGGCATTGGGACCGAGATAGCGCGCGCGTTTTTCCGCGCTGGCCTGAAAGCCCCCGGCACAGAGAATTAGCGAATTCGGGCGCAGTTCATATTCTTCGTGGGGATCGGAGACGCGCACGCCGTGAATCCTGCGGTCATTGCCAAGCAGTGCGGTTACACGAGATTCGTAGCGGAGCTCGATCCCCATTCGGGTCGCGATCTCGCGCCATTGCATGAGCTGTCCGAGCCCACCGCTCACGCCGCCCACGGGATGAATCACCAAACCTGGCTCGAAGTAATAGCGACCGTCGATGATCACGTGGCTGTCAATATCCCATTTGATGCCGACTTCGCGCATCCAGTGAATCGCCGAGTTCGATTGCGACACTAGAACTTCGGACAACTCCTTGCTGATACGGCCGCGCGTCACCCGCTGCAGGTCGGCGTGGAATTGTTCCGCAGTATAAGCCGGCAGATGTAGCTTCGCGAAAGTCGCGCCATCCATCTCGGGCAGGAACTGGCGAATCTCGTCGGCGCCGGAAAAGACCCAACGAAAGCCGGTATGGGAGAAACGCGCATTCCCGCCAAATTCCGGTTCCGGCGCTTTTTCGAGCATGACCACTTTCGGGGCGCCGGCCTGTTTTGCCGCCACGGCGGCCTCAAAGGCGGCGCTGCCACCGCCGACGACGACAACTGGGACGTTTTCAGCTCTCATGGTTGGCTTACCTAGCAATAAAAATCCGCAATCCGAACCTCGAGACCTGTCCTGAGCTCCGTCGAAGGATGCGAAACAAACCTAAATTTATGCGAGCAAAATGCAAATTCAAAACGGGGCGTTTGAGATTTTTCTTCAATTCCCCATTCGGATTTGTTTCGAGCTTCGGCATTCGAATTTCGGATTTTAGCGCTCGTCTTCCCCGTCGAATCAGTTTTTCTTATACACGCTCTGCATGAAGCCCGAGCTTTCGAGCTTGTTCATGAACGAGCTGTCGACCACACTTTCGACTTTCACTTCCGAAACTTTGGGGTTCACATGCGTAAGCAGCCGCTGCAATCGCTTCATGCCGTCCAAGTTCGGGGTGGGCACCCGCTCGAACGAATTGACCACTGCTTGATAGGACTCTTCGGCGTCCGCC
>DATBEY010000209.1:0-6820 GCA_036558765.1 Binatia bacterium
TATTCACGGATTATCGCTAAAAACGGCGGCCGCTCGAACGCATTCACCTCCTCCGATATGACCGTCTATTTCGCGACCATGAGCCGGGAAAAGATCGGCATTGAGCTCGATCTCGAAGCCGACCGGATGGCCAACGCGTTGTTGGGCGAACAGTATTTCGAGCCGGAAAAAAAGGTGATCCAAGAAGAACGGCGACTGCGCACCGAAGACAATCCGGGGTCGGCGTTGAGCGAAGTAGCTGGCGCCGTCGCATTCATGATTCATCCCTACCGTCGTCCGGTGGTCGGTTGGATGGAAGACATCCAGAGGCTGAGCCGTCAGGATCTGGTCGATTTCTACAAACTCTACTACGCGCCCAACAACGCGTTTATCGTCATGGTGGGCGATTTCTCGACCGATGAAATTATGCCGAAGATCCGCGCCGCGTTCGGAAAGGTCTCGCGCGGCGCTGAAGCGCCGAAAGTGAGCGTTCAAGAGCCGGAACAACAAGGTGAGCGGCGCGCGATTCTCAAAAAAGAAGCTGAGCTGCCATTTCTTCTTTTGTTTTATCATGCACCGAATCTGCAAAACGCCGACAGCTTTGCGCTCGAGGTGCTCTCGGTTGTCCTTGCCGGCGGCCGGAGCTCTCGGCTTTATCACGAGCTGGTTTATGAAAAACGGCTGGTGCGCGGCGTCGACGCGGATTATAGCCGTGTCTCCGTCGATCCCATGGGTTTCTCGATTAGCGTACAGCTTCTGCCGGGCATTCAGCCGGCGAATGTGGAGCGGGAAATTTACGCATTATTGGAGAAGCTCAAATCGGAGCTGATCACTGACCGCGAACTGCAAAAAGCCCAGAATCAAATCGAAGCGGCTTTTATTTTCGACCAGGATTCCATCTTTGGACAGGCGATGAAAATTGGCTATTACGAAGTCACCGGTGGGTGGCGCCAGCTAAACGCCTATCTGGACGGTATCCGAAAGGTCACGCGCGAGGATATTCAGCGGGTGGCGCGGCAATACCTCGATGCCGACCGACGCACCGTCGGCACGCTGATTCCAACCAAAGGGCAATGAGCTGGTTTTTCTTCCGGCTGTTGGCGTGTTTGGCTTTTTTTTGTGGAGCAACTTTGAGCGAGGCGGGAATGACGCCCAAACGCACGGTCCTCAGCAATGGCATGGTGTTGTTAACCTCGGAGCAGCGCACGCTGCCGATGGTATCCATTGAACTCTTGGTGGACGCGGGGTCTGCCCATGAGAGTGCGCCGCAGGCCGGTTTAGCCAATTTAACGGCAAAGCTGTTGACCTACGGAACCAAGCGCCGCAGCGCGGTGCAGATCAACGAAACCCTGGATTTTATCGGTGCGAGCTTCGAGACGGGTTGCGGCCAAGATACGGCAAGCCTGAGCATGACGGTGCTCAAGAAAGATCTCGGGACCGGACTCGAGTTATTGGCCGATGTTCTGACTCAACCCACTTTTCCTCAACCCGAGATCGATCGGCAAAAACAGGCGATCATCGCAACCATCAGAGCGACCGAAGAAAACCCCGGCGCCGTGGCGGGAAAGGCTTTCGCTGCGACACTTTTTCCGCAGAGTCCGTATGGCCGTCCGGTGGAAGGCACTGAAACAAGCGTAAAAGCGCTGCAGCAAAAAAACCTGCAGGATTTTTTCGCGCGCTACTATCGCCCCAACCGGTCGATCATCGCAGTCGTCGGTGATGTTTCAGAGCAGGAGATCGCGTCCTTACTGGAAACAGCCCTGCGGAGCTGGTCCAAGGGTGAGCCCAGCGCCGTGGCGAAGGCGCCAGTGAAAATTGGACCTGCGAAGCTCGTCCGAGTGAACAAGGACTTGACCCAGGCCAATATCGTGATGGGTCATAGCGGCGTGACGAGGGGTAATCCCGATTATTATGCCATTCAAGTTATGAACTATGTTTTGGGCGGTGGTGGATTTTCCTCTCGCGCCATGGACTCGATTCGCAATGAACGAGGGCTCGCTTATTCGGTTTATAGTTTTTTTGCCGCGGAAAGGAGCCACGGCACGTTCGAATTCGTCATGCAGACGAAAAATGAAAGCGCGATGGAAGCGATCCGCATCGCTAATGACGAAATACGTCGCATGCGCGAGGAACCGGTCCGCGACCAAGAGCTCAACGACGCCAAAGATTACCTGATCGGCAGCTTCCCGCTGCGCTTGGATACCAACCGCAAGGTGGCGAATTTTCTTGCTCAGGTGGAATACTTCAAGCTCGGGCTTGATTATCCAGACCGCTATCCGGATTTGATCCGCAGTGTCAATGGTGAGGACGTTTTACGGGTGGCGAAACAATATTTGCATCCTGAGATGCTGATCACGGTCATTGTTGGAAACCCGAAGAAGATCGCGGAAAAATGAGTCATTCACCTGCTTGCGCAACCGTCCGCCGCGCGCCCGCTTTCATCGTAGCGCTGTCTGGCGCACATCCTGACTTGACACCTGGCAGCCTGCTCGGCATAGTGAGCCATTTCGTCTCGCGTCATGGAAACAGAGTTCGCGGAGCAGGTATTCATGCAGAAGGTTTTGATCATCGAAGACCATGCCGACATGCGCGAACTGCTCATTTGGCAGGTCGAGCTCATGGGGTATATGCCGATCGCAGCGAAGCGCGGCCGGGATGGAGTCGAAAAAGCGCTCAGCGAAAAGCCCAAATTGATCATCATGGACATCATGATGCCGGGAATGGACGGCTGGCAGGCGACGCGTGAGCTGCGCGCCAACGGCGCGACTAAAGATATTCCGATTTTGGCCGCCACGGCGTTGTTTCGCGATACCGATTTGAAGAGCTGCATTGATGCCGGCTGCAATGGCTACATCGTTAAACCTTTCACGTTTCAGGAACTGCAGGGCAAAGTACGGGAGCTGATTCCCGCAACGGACGCCAACCGTTCGCTCTAATTCCAGCTCCGCCGTTTTCTACAGTCAACTGGGCGCACGAGGATCAGCGCGTGTCAGCGCGAGAGAAAGCTATTGGTGTCGTTCGACGCCTACGCGAACAAGGCCACGAGGCTTTTTTTGCCGGCGGTTGCGTTCGCGATATGTTGCTGCAAAAGCCACCGCAGGATTACGATGTCGCGACCAATGCCCGGCCGGAAGAGATTCAGCGGCTTTTTTCGCAAACTATCCCTGTGGGAGCGCAGTTCGGCGTCATTTTGGTTGTCGTCGATGGCGAGCCTTTTGAGGTCGCCACCTTTCGGCATGACGGCCCCTACCTTGACGGTCGGCGACCCAGCCATGTGCGCTACGGCACTCTGGAAGAAGACATTCTGCGCCGTGATTTCACGATCAACGGAATGCTTTACGATCCGCTCGGCGATCAGATTATCGATCTCGTCGAGGGCCGCGCCGATCTCGAGCGGCGGCTGATCCGCGCCATCGGCGAACCGCAAGCGAGATTAGAAGAAGACCGCTTGCGTATGATTCGCGCGGTGCGTTTTGCCGCGAGTCTCGGATTCAGTATCGATCCGCTGACGTTCAAGGCGATCAAACAATTGGCGGCAAGCATCACCACAATTGCCTGGGAGCGGATCGGCGATGAGGTGACGCGCATGTTAACCGAGGGGGGCGCGAGGCGTGGCTTTGAGCTTTTAGACCAGAGCGGGTTGCTGCAAGTGTTACTTCCCGAAATGGTCGCGCTCAAAGGAACGTTGCAGAGTCCTGATTATCATCCTGAAGGGGACGTATTCGCGCACACGCTGCTGCTTCTCAGCCATCTGACGCCGTCTTCGTCCGAGACCTTAGCCTATGGCTGCTTGCTGCATGACATCGCCAAGCCGGTCTGTTTTCGTCAAGAAACCGACCGCATTACCTTTTACGGTCACACTGAAGTCGGCGCGGCGATGGCCGCGGAGATTCTCAAGCGGCTGAAGCGTAGCCGAGAGAGCTGGGAGCGGGTCGCCTATCTGGTGCGCAATCACCTGCGGCATGTACAAGCGCCCCAGATGCGCCTCAGCACGCTGAAGCGTTTCTTGCGTGAAGAGGGAATCGAGGAGCTGCTAGAGCTCACGCGCATCGACGCTTTGGCATCCAACGGGGATTTGCAATATTATCAGTTTTGCAAGGAACGCTTGGCGGAACTGAACGAGGCGCAAATTCGCCCCGCGCCGCTGGTGCGCGGCACGGACTTGATCGCGTTCGGGCTGGTGCCAGGACCGATTTTCACGGAGATTTTGCAGCGAATCGAAGATCAGCAACTCGGGGGTGAGCTCACGAGCCGCGAGCAGGCATTGGAGTGGGTGCAAAGAAATTATGCTCAGCGAGGTTGATGGATGAAGTCGGCGCAGGCTTATCGAGTGGTTGGACGAGCGGAATCCCGCTCCGACGGCGATGACAAGGTCAGTGGCAAAGCGATCTACGCAGTCGACGTGAAGATCGCGGGAATGATCCACGGCAAGATTCTCCGCAGCCCCTACGCGCACGCCCGGTTGACGCGCGTTGATGCAAGCAAGGCAGAGAATTTTCCCGGTGTGTTTGCGGTGATCACTCGCGCGGATCAGGCGCGCCTCAGAATGTTTGGTGCAGCATACAAGGATCAAACCATCGTAGCGGTCGATAAGGTTCGTTATGCCGGCGATCCAGTCGCTGCCGTCGCCGCAATAGATGAGGCCAGCGCGGAGGAAGCGTTGGCGTTAATCGATGTCGAGTACGAGGAATTGCCGGCCGTAACCAGCATAGAAGAAGCGCTAGCGCCGGGCGCGCCACTGGTTCATGAGGCGAACGTCAGCGGCGGCGAATTGATGGGCCAACACTATGAAGCGCCGAAAGAATTCAGCGGCACCAATCTTTGTTACCGGTTCAGCTATGGGAAGGGCAACGTGGAGGAGGGCTTCAAAAAAGCGGACCAGGTCTTCGAAAATGTTTTTACGTTCCCGCGGGTGCAACATTTTTCGATGGAGCCCCATGCAACCGTAGCGCAATTCGAAGGCGATCGCTTGACGCTTTGGGCCGCGACGCAAGAGCCGTTCACTCTGCGCGAGCATCTCGCGGATATTTTTCGGCTGCCGCTCAACAAGATTCGCATCATTGTGCCATACGTCGGCGGCGGTTACGGCGGCAAGCTTGCTGTAAAAACGGAACCTTTGGCAGCGGCGCTGGCATGGAAGGCCAAGCGACCGGTGCGATTGGCGCATTCGATCGAAGAGAGTTTCAAGACCGTCTCGCGCCATCCCGCGCGCGTGACCATTAAAACCGGAGTGATGAATGACGGTAAGCTCGTGGCGCGCCAATGTTTGATTCACATGGAAACCGGCGCCTACGCCGATGCGGGTCCACGGGTGACGCAAAAGGCGGGTTATCGCTGTTTCGGTCCCTATCGTTTGCCGCACATGCGGACCGATGCTTACACGGTTTACACCAACACGGTACCGGCGGGCGCTTACCGCGGCTTCGGCACGTTGCAGGTGACCTGGGCGTATGAATCGCAGATGGATATTATCGCCGAGAAGCTCGGCTTAGATCCCCTGGACTTTCGGTTGAAAAATCTTTTGCGCAAAGGCGAAGTCTACACGCCAGGCGACACGCCGGTCGATTGCGACCTCAGAGCAGGTCTGCTCCGTACGGCAAAGGAAATCGGTTGGAAGGACAAGAAAAAACCGAACCGCGGCAAAGGACTGGCCGTCTGCATGAAGGATGGCGGCGGCACCTACAAAGTTTCCTCTGCTGCGGTCAAAATGAATGCCGACGGCAGCGTTGTGCTTTTGACCGGCACGGTCGAAGTCGGCCAGGGCGCGCGTACCGCCTTGAGTCAAGTCGTGGCGGAAGAGTTGGGGATTCCGTTTGACAGGATCACGGTGGCGCAACTTGATACGGACGTAACACCCTATGACGTCAATACGAACGCCAGCAGCTCGACTGTGGTTATGGGACTTTCAGTGCAACGCGCGACTCAAGATTTAAAGCGGCAACTGCTGCGTCATGCCGCACGCATTCTAAAAACGTCCGCGGCACGGCTGGCCCTGCGCGGCGGAAAGATTCACGCCGGGAAGGAAAGCTTGTCCTTTGAACAACTGATGCAGAAAGTTTTTTTATCCAGGGCCGGCGAGTTGATTGGTCGCGGCGCTTACCAGGATGTGAAAAGCAACAAGGCCGCATTGGGCTCGCCGACCACTTTCTGGGAAATCAGCTGGGGCGGCGCGGAAGTCGAAGTCGATCGCGACAGCGGTGAAATCAAACTCATTAAATATGTATCGCTGGCCGACGTCGGCCAGGCGATCAATCCGGTTTTATGCGAAGGTCAAGACGAGGGCGGTGTGATGAACGCCATCGGTCACACACTGTTGGAAGAAATGATTTATAAGGACGGCCAATTGCTCAATCCGAATCTCGTCGACTATCGGGTGCCGACGTTCGCAACGCTGCCCGTAGAATTCGAATCGGTTCTGGTCGAAGACCACAACGGTCCCGGGCCGTTCGGTTCGAAAGGCACAGGAGAGGGAGGCCTGCTGCCGGTTGCCGCCGCGATCGGCAATGCGCTTTACCAGGCCACCGGTTTGCGCCTCTATGATCTGCCGCTTACACCCGAGAAGGTATGGCGCGGGCTACACCCAGGTTAAACCGTTCGCGTACCGTTATTGTGTTCCCTTGATGAGCTCGATCAGCAAACCCTCCGGGAAGGGTACGTTCAAAAGCCGCTCGAATAAGCTCCAATAAAAAAGCCAGGAAAAAAATGTCACGCTAATGGTGATCGGCCAATTTTCCTTCCCGGCAAATCTAAGATAAAGAAAAATGGTCAGCGGTACGGCATATGAAAAGCCGATGAGCCAAATTACCAGAAAAAAACCAATGGTCCAGCACAGGATAGAAAT
>DATBEY010000210.1:0-3114 GCA_036558765.1 Binatia bacterium
CCATTCCAGCAATGCCAATCGCGCTAAGCAATCCGCCAATGGTTGTGGGAATCAGACAAACCAGCAGCGCCACGAGAACTGGAATCGAAAACACCGCACCCGAGTAAACGCCGAATGGTTTCAACGCGACGCAGACGAGCAAAAAAATGAACGTCAACGCGGCGAGAAGAATCGTGAGCGCGATCTCGTTAGGCGTTTTTTGACGGCGCGCACCTTCAACCAGCGCAATCATTTTGTCCAGAAAACCGGCGCCCTTGTCGGCTGTAACACGGATCACGATGCGATCGCTCAGCACGCGAGTCCCACCAGTGACGGCGCTGCGGTCGCCCCCACTCTCGCGAATTACAGGAGCGGATTCCCCGGTGATCGCCGCCTCATCCACGCTCGCTATTCCTTCGACCACATCGCCATCGGCCGGAATAATGTCTCCGGCTTCGCAAACGACCAGATCCCCTTTTTGCAGTACCGGAGCGGGAACTTTTTCTTCGCGGCGGTTCCTCAAACGCCGCGCCATCGTTTCCTTTCGTGCCCGACGCAGGCTGGCGGCCTGGGCCTTGCCCCGCCCTTCCGCAACTGCCTCAGCAAAATTGGCAAAAAGTACTGTGAACCAGAGCCAGATCGCCAGTTGCGCTACGAACCCGCGCAAGGCCGATTCAGCGGTAAAGATTCCGAGAGTCGTTAGCGCCGCGCCGACCATCGTCACGAACATCACCGGGTTTTTGATCATCAAGCGCGGATTAAGCTTCTTGAAAGCGTCGCTAACCGCAGGCCAAACAATGTTCCAATCAAAAAGAGAGCGAGATTTCTGTTCCATAGAGGTCCTGCGATTAAAAGAGTTTGCCCTGGAGGTTGAGGAAATGCTCAACCACCGGCCCAAGTGTCAGCGCTGGGAGAAAATTCAATGCTCCGATCAAAAGCACCGTGCCGATAAGGAGGATAAAGAACGTTCCCCCGTGAACGGGAAAAGTGCCCGCGCTCGCAGGAGCAACCTTCTTCTGTACGAGCGAGCCCGCCAGGGCCATGATCGGCACAATCATTAAGAAACGGCCGAACAGCATGTCGAGCCCGAGGGTCGTGTTGTACCAAGGAGTATTTCCCGAGAGACCAGCAAATGCACTGCCGTTATTCCCGGCACCGGAGCTGAACGCGTAGAGGATTTCGCTGAGCCCGTGCGGCCCGTTGTTGTTCAAGCCAGCCAGTCCCCACTTGCTGACGACCGCCCAGGCAGCGAAGCCGAGAATCGAGATGGCAAGAATAAGCAATGAGAGCATCGCCATCTTCACGTCGTATGCTTCAATTTTTTTTCCGAGATATTCCGGTGTGCGGCCAACCATCAAACCAGCGATGAAAACGGCGAGCACGACGAAGACGAGCATTCCGTACAAGCCCGCACCGACGCCGCCGAAGATAATTTCACCGAGTTGGATATTGAACAACGGAACGAAACCGCCGAGCGCCATAAACGAGTCGTGCATTGAATTTACGGCACCGCACGACGCGTCCGTAGTGATCGTTGCGAAGAGCGCGGAGTTGAAGATACCGAAGCGGACTTCCTTGCCCTCCATGTTGCCATCGGCAACGGCGACGCCGAGGCTGTGATGAATCGGATTGCCGTTCGATTCAGCCCACCAGCAAAGCATCACGCCGCCGATGAACAACGCGAGCATGGCCGCCCACACGGTCCAGCCGTGGCGCTGGTTCTTCACCATCCGGCCGAGGTAATAAGTGAGCCCGCTGCCGATGGAAAAAATCGACAACATTTGGAAGAAATTCGAGAGCGGCGTCGGGTTTTCGAACGGATGCGCTGCGTTAGCATTGACGTAACCGCCGCCATTGGTTCCGAGCATTTTCACCGCGACCTGCGACGCCATCGGTCCTTGCACGATGTTCTGTTCGGTGACCGGTTGTTCTTCCATCACCGGCTTTCCAGCTGCGTCCAGCACAGGCTTACCGTCTTTGTCCACCTTCGCGACGGAGACTTTCATCGGCTCGATAAGCGTCGCTTTGGTATAAGGTTTAAAATTTTCGATCATGCCTTGCGACACCAGGAATACCGCGAAGACCAGACAAATCGGCAGCAGCAGATAGTAGGTGACACGAACCAGATCGACCCAGAAGTTGCCAATCGTTTGTGCCGAATGCCGCGCAATTGCCCTAACGAGTGCGGCGGCAATGGCAATGCCGGTGGCGGCCGAGACAAAATTGTGAAATGTCAGCCCGACCATCTGCGAGAAGTACGACATGGTCGATTCGCCGCCGTAATTCTGCCAATTGGTGTTTGTGGTAAAACTGACTGCGGTGTTGAATGCTAGATGCTGGCTCAGCGCGGTAAGCCCCTGCGGGTTGAGCGGCAGGAAATATTGCAGCCGCAGAATCGCGTAAGTAAACAGGCAACCGACCAGACTGAAGAGCAGCATGGCGAGCGTGTATTGTTTCCAATCATGCTCTTCGTTCGGATCGACGCCCATGACTCGATACGTCCCGCGCTCCAAGGGTCGCAGCACCGGATCGAGCCAGGTCCTCCCATTCGCATCGAGCACTCGCAGCAGATAGAGTCCCATCGGCTTGGTGATCAGCGCCAGCGCGAGGACGTAGAGCGCAAATTGAATCCAGCCTGAAGCTTGCATAATCGATTCCTTAGAATTTCTCCGGGCGGATCATGGCGACGAACAAGTACGCAAACAGCAGCAGCGCGATGATTCCGACGATGATTGTTTCCATGTGGTCCTCCTACAGCTTCTCGCAAAAGCGCACGTACAGAGCGCTGATGACAAAAAATAGAATCACGATTCCTGCGAAAACGAGGTCGCTCATCGCTTCTCCTTGGGCTGCTCGCAAAAGCGCGAGTAAAGTCCGTTCACGCCAAGAATGACGATAATTCCTACGATAATGAATTCGCTCATAAATTATCCCCAATAGTGAGCGACTCTTGGCTGAAGCGTTAATTAAACCGCACGGCGAATGCGTTAAAAAAACATTAAACTACGGCTTCGATTTCGGCGGTTTGCGGCAACCGTCGAAGTCGGTCTGTCGTTTTTACCAATGAACCAATCGTGTCGATCTGTTGGAACGATTTTGCTCGTGATCTTCTTCACAGCGGGCGCGTTAATTTGT
>DATBEY010000211.1:0-17378 GCA_036558765.1 Binatia bacterium
TCTGGCGCGATGACTTCGAACGGCACGCCAAGCAGAGCCAAGATTTGGCGGCGACGAGGAGAGGTGGAGGCAAGGACAAGCCGCATGAACGAGACGTTTAGAGCGAGACGTGCTCCTCGATGCCGCCGGACTGCTGGTTGGCGATTTGCCGGGCCGCCATAGCTGCGACATCGAAAGTAGCTCGGGCAAATTCCTGCAATCGCTGCCGCACTTCATCGGCCGAGTTGACACGTGTCATTTTCGCCCGCATCTCAGCCGCGCCGCGAAAATTCCGACAGTACCAGGTCAAGTGTTTGCGCATCGCCATAAACCTTGAACGTCCGAAGAGTCGCTCGAAATGTTCGCTATGCTCAACCACCACTGCGAATCTTTCCGCCATTGAGATGCTGCAGTCCGGCAAAAACAAGTCCTCACCACAGCGCAATGCCTGTTTCACCATGTCCTTGCTTTGAAACATCCAGGGATCGCCCTGCGCGCCGCGGCCAACCAGCACCCCATCCACACCGGTTTGCCGAATACGCCGAAAGACGTCATCTAGATTTTGAACGTCGCCGTTGCCGATCAGCAGCGTGTCGGTTGGTCTAGGGATTTCCACCGCGCGGGCGATCGCGTTCCAATCCGCCGCACCGCGATAGCCTTGTTCCAGAGTTCGGCCATGAAGCGAGATGGCCGCCAATCGTTCTTCCAAAAGAACGCCGAGCCAGTCTTCTACAATAACCCGGTCGTATCCCAAACGTGTTTTTACCGAAACCGGAATGCGGCGCCGCTCGGGCGGGGTTTTCCACCCTTCACGTGCTAAGTTTGTCTGCTCGATACCCTCGATCAGGTCGGCGCGAAGATTAAGATCGCTCAGGGTTTGGCCGTCATGCCAATCTTCAATCCCGCGCTGTGCGGCACGGACAATCTCCCGCGCGAGAACTGGCGTGCGTATGAGGGCGGCGCCGCAGCCCGTGGCAGCGACTTTCTTTGCCGGACAACCCATATTGATGTCGAGTCCATCGAAGCCAAGCTCGCACACGACATGGGCAACTTGATAAAAGAGCTCTGGTGTTTTGCCGTAAATTTGCGCCACGATCGGTCGCTCGATTTCACTGTAGGTAAGATCCTTGAGCAACGTTTGCGGTGAATGAAGGGCCGATTGAATGTTGACGAATTCGGTCA
Organism: Binatia bacterium; assembly: GCA_036558765.1. GTDB lineage: Bacteria > Desulfobacterota > Binatia > UBA9968 > UBA9968 > DP-20. The sequence continues at coordinate 1,162 of DATBEY010000211.1, forward strand.
AGGTCACGTCGGGTTTTCCATGCTTCGCGGTAATAAAGCGAAATGGCGCATCGGTGACGCCGTCCATGGGCGCGAGACCAACGATCGGTTTTTGTATTGTGCTCCAAAAATTCATTGCTATTGCGCACAACATAGCACCGCGAACACGGCCAAACCAGCGGCGTTCCATGGCCTTGACCTAGGATCGGGCGCCAACGTATGTTCGAACCAGTAGACTGACAGGGAACGCGGGGGTGTTTCATGACGGTAAATGAAAATCGTGATCAGGCGCTTCATCTTGCAACCCATTCAGGTTGGTATCGATACGAACCCCGAGGCGCGGACTGGATCCAAGCGGATCGCGCCCTCACCTATTGGCAAATGAGCTGCCTGCAAGTCGATCCAGAGGATCCCAAGCATGTTTACATCGGCACAGAACATTCCGGCATGTTCATTAGCCGCAACGGCGGCGCGGATTGGAGCCGGGCCGATCCCAATGTTCCCTGTTTGACGATGTCTTCGATGCTCGCTCTTCCAGGCAAGTTGCTGGCCGGAACCATGCCGGCGGCGCTTTACGTGGCGGCGAACGACGGCGGGTGGAAAGAACTCAAAGGCGTGCGACAGGGTTCGATCGACGGCAGTTTTCCCCCCAATCCTGATTTTCCCCCCCGCACCCGAGTACTTAAAAAGTCGCATCAGAACGGTGGTCGATTGTTTGCCGGCATCGAAGTTGCCGGGATTCTCGTGAGCGATGATGAGGGTCAAAGTTGGGTGGCCGCAAATGACGGCTTGACGGATCCGGACGTGCATCAAATCTTGCCCTGCAAACATAGAGCGGGCCTGGTTGTGGCAGCTTGTGGCGAGGGAGTTTCCCGAAGCACTGATGGAGGCCGCCACTGGGAAAAAGTGACACCCGCAGGCGGGCGCACGTACGGCAATGCCCTCGCCGAAGATGCAAGCGGAACGATTTATCTTGGCATTACCCGGGATCGGCCGCGGACCTGGACGCGCGCGGGGCGTGCACAGAGCGCCATCTTCAAATCGCAAGATGGCGCTCACTGGGAATTGCTTACGGAAAAAATGGCGGGCGGCGTGATGGATATTTGTACGGCGCCAGATGATGAAAGCGTCCTGGTCTCGACTTCGGACGGTGAGGTCGTTGCGCTTTCTGCCGCCGGCGAAAGCCGCACGATTATCAGCGGACTACCATGCATCACCGCGATGGCGCTAGGAGCTTAACCTAGTTTTTGCTGCGGCAGGACTTCCAGCTAAGCTGGCAGCCGCTGATACTTTCCCTTGAAGAAGAGCAGCGGTCGCTCGCCGGTTGCCTCTACGTTGACAATCTCCCCGATCACAATCGTGTGATCACCGCCGTCATGACATTCTCGAATTTTACATTCGACGTAGCCGAGAACGCCCTCGAGAATCGCCGCTCCGTTCGTGCCGCTGCGCCAGCTTAAATCGGCAAACTTGTCGGCACCCTTGGTCGCGAAGCGGCGCGAGATCTCTTCTTGATGTTCGCTTAAAAAATTCACCGTGAAGCCGTTCTCCAGCCCGAAGCAGGCATAGCAGGTGGCACTTTTGTCGATGCTGACCAGCACCAGTGGCGGATTGAGAGACAAGGAGAGAAAGGCGTTGGCGGTAAGCCCGTTGTGATTGCCATGTCGATCGACGGTGGTAATCACCGTGACACCGGTGGCGAAATGTCCCATGACACGACGAAGCTCTTGTGGTTCCATGGCCATGCTCGTATGAGTACCTTGGTAGCAGAGCGCCGCTTGGGCTGTCAATGCGACGTACGCTTGTTCGCGCTGGACGAAGGTGCGCTCGACGTGATAAAAATTTCCTCAAACTGGAGGTGAAACATGGTCGTACAGGAACGTGAAGCAGAGAATTCTTTTTCTCGTTATATCGCTGAAATTCGCGCCGCCTGGGGCGATGGAAAAGAGCCTTCACTGCCCTTCACAGTGGCGGGATTGATGGAGAAGCTTTTCGCTTCCACCCGTCCCGATGATGCCTGGATGGCGGAGCTCATCCGCGAGGCCAAGCCGTCGCGCGAGCTCTACCGCGATCCGGAATTTGGCTTCATTCAAATGGGACACGTGCACAAGCAGGGTCATGGAAATAAACCGCACGATCATGGTCCCTGTTGGGTCGTATACGGCTCTTTTAGCGGAGTCACCGAAATCACAAAATACAAGCGCACTGACGATGGCAGCGAGCCCGGAATCGCCAGATTAGAAAAAGAGCGGCTCGATCGGCTGACGCCCGGCGTTGTGGTGCCTTACCTTCCCGGAGATATTCACTCCACCCATGCAACCGAAGGCCCCGGAGTGGTGTTTCGTTTCCTGAGTTACGATCTGGAGAAGATCGCGCGCAATCGCTATAACCCCGAAAAGAATACGATCGCCAGAGTTTAGCTGGGCCGCCGCTCCGGAGTGTTGAATGGGTAGTGACGAATTCTTCTTCGAACAGATCCGTTCGGCCGGTTGCTTGTCTTACGTGCTTGGCTGCGCCAAAGAAAAACGCTGCCTGGTGATCGATCCGGAGATCGACAAAGCGGATGATTATGCGGCCCTCGCCGAGTTCCTGGGTTCGAAGATGCTCTACGCCATCGATACGCACACGCACGCGGACCACAACTCGGCGTGCAAAGTCATGCGGGAGCGCTACGGCGTTAAAATTATTATGCACCGCGCCGCTGACGCACCCTACGTCGATATTCGCGTCGAGGACGGCGAGAAAATCAAATTCGGGCAACAGTCTCTGACAATCATTCACACTCCGGGACATACCGAAGACGCCATGTGCCTGCTTTTCAAGGACCGTCTGTTCACCGGTGATACGCTTCTGATCGGCGGTTGCGGCCGCACCGATCTGCCCGGCGGAAATGCCGAAGCGCAATACCAAAGCTTGCTCAAATTGAAACGCCTTGGCGACGAAATTCGCATCTATCCGGGTCACGATTACCGCGAAGCGGTCTCCACGCTCGGCGATGAGAAGCAGAAGAACGCGCGCATGCTGATTCCGACCCAGGAAGAATTCGTTCACTTCATGACCTCGCGTCGCCCACCTCTGCCACGCAAAATTCAGGAAGCCCTGGAATGGAACCGCACGCCGATTTTCGGCACCCAACGCGGTATGGGCGAAGGCATCTGAGCTTCTCAGGTTTTCAGGTTCTCGATCTGAGTTCGTCCTCGGTAGATAGGCATTTCAGTTTTCCGCAGCGAGAGTTCCAATTTGCCTTCTGTGGTCCGTCATTGAACTAGCCGACCGTTCGTCACCAGCATCAACGACAGCTCAGGATGAATCCTTCCACCCAGTTCAGTCTGCCCGAAATCATCGACACCGTGCGCCGTTACTGGGGATACTCCGAACTGCGACCGCTCCAGCTGGAAGCCATTCATGCAGGACTCCAGCGACGTGATTCGCTGGTCGTGATGCCGACCGGCGGCGGTAAATCGCTATGCTATCAGGTGCCAGCTGCGTTGACCGGATCGACGGATATCGTCGTTTCACCGTTGATCGCGCTCATGAAAGATCAGGTCGATGGGCTGCGCCAGTGCGGCTATCCGGCTGCAGCGCTCTATAGCGGTATGAGCCCGGATGAAATCCGCCGGACCGAAGGGCAAATGATTGCCGGTGCTTATCGGCTCGTGTTCGTGGCTCCCGAACGTTTGTTGACGCCCCGGTTTTTGCAGATCGTTGAGCTTGCCAGGATCCGCGCCTTCGCGGTCGACGAAGCCCACTGCATCAGCCAATGGGGCCACGATTTTCGCCGCGAATATCGACAGCTCGCCGAGCTCAAAAACCGTTTTCCGAATACCAGCATCCATGCGTACACCGCTACCGCCACCGAGCGGGTTCGTGTCGACATTACGGTGCAGCTTCGCCTCAAGGATGCGTTAACCCTCGTCGGAAATTTTGACCGGCCCAATCTCGTTTACCGCGTTGTTCCCCGCGTTGATGCTCGAGCTCAGGTCTTGGAAATTCTGCAGCGTCGTCGCGGCCAAGCCGCCATTGTCTACTGCATCAGCCGTAAAGATACGCAGTCGCTTGCGTCATTTCTTCAGGCCCACGGCGTACGCGCGGGTTTTTATCATGCTGGTATGGAACCCGACGAGCGCCGCCTGACCCAGGACAAATTCGCTGCGGAGAAGCTCGACGTGGTGGCAGCCACCGTGGCATTTGGTATGGGCATTGACCGAAGCGATGTGCGCTGTGTGATTCACGCTGCCATGCCCAAATCTGTCGAACATTACCAACAGGAAACCGGCCGCGCCGGACGCGACGGCCTTGAAGCCGAATGCGTCTTGCTCTACTCCGCTGCCGATGTTTTACGCTGGCAGTCCTTGATCGAAAAGAGCGCCGCGGAGACCAGTTCGGCGCCGGAAATTGTCAACGCCTCGCGCGCGCTGATCGAGCAAATGCGCAGCTTCTGCGCTGGCCTTAATTGTCGCCACCGTAAACTGGCGGAATACTTCGGCCAGACTTACGACAAAGCGCACTGCGAAGCGTGCGACGTCTGCTTGAACGAGGTTGAGGGACTTGCCGATGCGACACTGACCGCACAAAAAATTTTTTCCTGCGTCTCCCGCACCGGCGAGCGTTTCGGCGCCGAGCACATCATCGACGTTCTGCTGGGCGCCAAGACCGAACGGATCCGCCGCTGGGAACACGACCAACTGAGCACTTACGGCTTAATGAAAAGCACGACCCGCCCTGCTCTGCTGAACATCATCTATCAGCTGATCGATGATGGATTGCTCGCACGGAGCACCGATGAACGTCCCGTATTACGCTTGAATCAAGGCGCGCATGAAGTTTTGCAGGGCCGGCGCGTCGTCCGGCTGCTGGAGCCCAGAACCAAAGTCAAGAAAACCCGAATCGACGAGACCTCGTGGGCAAGCGTCGACACCGGCCTGTTCGAAATTCTTCGGCGTCTACGCCGGCAGCTGGCGGAACAGCGCGATGTTCCGGCGTATGTGTTATTCAGCGATGCCACGCTGCGCGACATGGCGCGGATGAGACCGGGCTCGCCGAACGCGCTCCTTGAGATCCGAGGTGTCGGCGAACGCAAGCTCGAGGACTTCGGACAGCGTTTTCTCGACGCGATTGCCACCTACTGCCGCGAGCATCGTCTGCCGCTCGATGTATAATCGATGCATTCCGAAAGGGGTAGACAACCATGAACACTCGTTTATTTCCAGCATTGATCATTGCGCTACTGGGCTTCGACTTCTCCGCTTCAGCCAATCCCTACCTGCCCAAATCAGGCGAGACGCCCGCCACGGTGCGCGTCGCCGCGTGCGCGATCACCGGAGGCTTTATTCATTTGTATGCCGCCCTCGACTACGGACTCTTCGACAAATACGGCATGAAGGTCGAGTTTGTTTCGATCCGGGGTAGCGGTGTAGCCCTCGCGGCTTTGGCCACCGACGAAATCCAGTTCCTCTATTGCGCCGCCGATGCCACGATTCCCGGAGTCGCCGCAGGTACGGATGGGAAATTGATCGCCGCGCCGCTCGTTGGATTGCCTTGGGTCATGCTCGCGCGCAAGGACATAAAGCGGGTCGAGGATCTCAAGGGCAAAAGCATTGCTGTCACCCGTGCGGGAGATTTAACCTTCCGCTTGGCGCGCGCGCTGCTGAAGAAATTCAATTTGAGCGATACCGAAGTCAACATTCGTACGGTCGGCGGCACCGGTCAAGTGGAGCCGTTCAACGCCATGCGAGCGGGCATTGCCGAAGCCGCGCTGGTGACTCCGCCCCTCGATGCTCGTGGCCGCCGAGAGGGATTCAATCTCGTCTACCGCCTCAACGATCTCGGCTTACCCGCTGTGTATAGCTCGCTCCACGCCAACGCCAAAACCCTGAGGGAGCGTTCGAGTATCGCGCAGCGGTGCGTTGCGGCGCTGGCGGAATCCGTTCACTTCGTGGAAAAAAATCCTGACAAGGGCAAAGCGGCCGTCAGTAAAGCGCTAAAGCTCAATGATGCCGACGCGCTGCAATCCGCGTACGATGCCTATGCCAAACTGCTCATCAATCGACGTCTGATTGTTCCCGAGCAGACCGTTGCTGGAGTCATTGATGTTGCGCGCGAGCAAGGCACGAATGTGCGCCGCAAGGCCGCGGAAATCGTCGATAACCGTTTCGCGGAGGACTTGGGTAGAAGCGGCTTTCTCAAGGAACTGTGGGGCGCGGATTTGGCCCGGTAGCTTGTTTTAAGAATCAGCTGGCTGCTCACGGTTCGGTGTCATCCCGAACGAATGTGAGGGATCTTTCCGGAAAGATTTCTCGGCGCGCCTCGAAATGACAGACCAGCGTCATTAGCGCCAGGTTTAAAGTCCAGAGTTGATTGCCGCTGCAGAGGTTTCGATGCGCCGTCGAATCGCTTCTCGCGCCGGTGCTTCTTTTCAATAGCCAAACTAACTACTTCCCGCCAATGCTGGAGATAAACGAACGATCGAGCATATCTTCCACCGTCAATTTCTTTTTGATTCTACCAGTGCGAAACTCCTCGTCGATTACCACTGGAATCGCCTTCTCGGCGATTTGCCCGTTCACCGGGAACGAATCGCGATATTCGTCGTAACCTGCGGGAGCATAATTGGGATCCATTTTGACGTACTTTTTCATGATACTGACCGCTTCGTTCTTGTTATCCCGTGTGTAGCGGATGCCCTTCTGATAGGCGCGCAGAAACTTCGCCACCTGATCTTTTTCTTTGCTTAGGTACGATTCGCGTGCAGCAAAGGTTTCATACGGCCACTGCGGAAAAATTTCTTTGAGATCGAGAAGCTTATTGAATCCTTGAGACTTGGCGATTTCAGTCACCGGAAACCATACGACCGAAGCATCGACGCCTTTGGCGCTCAAGGCTGCAAAGCGCGCCGGGGTGCTGCCGATCTGGAGAATCGTCACTTCCTTTTCGTCAACACCGAAATGCCGCAGCGTCGCGCGCGTCAAGAAATCCGTGAGCGAACCGAAACGGCTGATGGCGAAGCGCTTGCCTTTCGCCTGCTTCATCGATTTGAAGTCGGGTTGAGAGTAGAGCTGAAACGGCATGAGATTACAGATACCCCAAAAATTCTTCACGTCGATACCCGCAGCGTGCCCGCCGACGGTCTCGACAAAAGCACTACCCATGATCTGCACATCCCCGCCGATCAGCGCTTGCAAATTGGTCGCGCCGGCGTTGAACAATACGAGCAAGACATCGAGCCCCTCATCCTTGAAAAATCCTTTCGCTTCGGTCACGTACACGGGCAAAAATGCCACGTTGACGGAAGAAAGACCGACGACTATTTTGGCCGAGCCAATTCCGGGAACCAGGCCGGCCAGGAGTAAGCTCAAAGCCAGCGACAGCGCGAATCGTTTCATTACCGACCTCCTTGAGAATTATAGCTTCTGAATAACTTTTTCGCCGAATAGCCGCATCGAGGCGAGAATCTCCTCTTGCGGTAAACCCGGCGTCCAATCGAAACGGGGCAGCAGGTAAGAAATCCCGAGGCGGTCCTCATACTCGCGAATCTGATCGATACATTCTGAGGGCGAGCCGAGGATAAACCGCCCATTGGCAAGCTTGTCGAACGCCCAGCTCAGCTCGTTCGGATCGTTCATCGCCTCATGTTGCTTCCATTTAATATAAATGGCTCGATAAAGCTGCTCGAGACAGGGGCGCGCTTTCTCCACGGCGTCTTTTTTGCTCGCCGCAACAAAGGTCTCGCGAATGATCGGTAGCGCCGGGGCGCCCGACTTGCCGGCGTTCTTCCAGGCGCTTCGGCACAATTGCACCTGTGTTTCCAACTCCCTGATGGCGGAATGGGGACCGATCAGCCAACCATCGCCGATGGCAGCCGCACGCCTTACGGCCGCATCGGTGTTGGCCGCGATCCAGATCGGCGGCCGCGGTTTTTGTAGAGGTTTGGGATCGACAGTGACATTCTTGAGCTGAAAGGCGTTTCCCTCGAAGCTCACGTTGTCCTCGGTCCAAAGTTTTTTGACGATCTCCACGCCTTCGACGAAGCGCCGGTAGCGCTGAGTTTTGCTCAGGTTGAATGCGTTCAGTTCTTCTTCGCGATACCCAAGGCCAAACGCAGCGAAAGATTTACCCTCGTTGAGCACGTCGAGACTCGCCAACTCACTCGCAACAGTCACGGGATGGCGCAGGCCAAGAAGCGTGACCGCGGTGCCCACGGAACAGTGCTTCACTTCCGCACACAAGCGCGCCAGCGCGGGCACCTGGTTCAGTCGCTGTAACCCGGGAATGTTGTAATGGTCGCCCATCGAAAATGCGTCGAAGCCCACTGCATCCGCGACGCGTACCTGCTCAATCAGAGTCGGCATCAATGACCGACCCGGCTTTTCAATCGAGACTTGCGGATTGAGCTGCAGGCAGAACTTCATAATGAATGCTCGAGCGGGCGAAGGGCGCGTCCGCCAGCTCACTTGTAGAGCTGGTCGATGAATCCGCTCTTTGCCAATTCCTGCATCAGACTGCCGTCCACATAATCGCGCGGATTGTTCGATGCCGTTGGCGGTTTGTCTTTGCCGAGCAAATCGAGGCCCACTTTGATCGCCTCGATATTGATGCCGGGAACTTTTTGCATTTGCTCGATGACCACTTCCTGAAAGCTGTCCTCCAAGGCTTCGCGGTCCTTTTTAGGGTCCATCCGAAGATGCTTGGCTAGAATAGCGATGGCGAATTCCTTATCGTTCTTCAAATCTTTTACACCTTCGATGTAGGCTTTGAGAAATCGCGTCACCATCTCGCGGCGGCTCCCGAGCAACTGACGGCTCACCACGACACCTTCCTGGGGGTAAGGAATTCCCAGTTTGTTCATATTGATCAGGGCATTATAGCCAAGGCGCTGCGCGGCGCCGCTTAATGGTGGTATAACCACAGTCCCATCCACGGTATTGGCCTTGAGCGCGGCGAAGCGCTCGGTTTGCCCGCCGACCTGGAGAATGGTGACCTCCTTTTCTGGATTGACGCCGAGTTTTTGCAGCGCCAAGCGCAACCCGGCATCGCTCGACGAGCCAAATCGGCTGATCGCCAGCCGGCTCCCCTTCAGGTCTTCGACTCGCTTAACGCTAGGCTTTACGATCAATGTGTAAGGCAGTTTGTCCATGTGGGTGGCAATCATCACCAGATCTGCTCCGCGAACCGCCGCGCTTAGATACGCCCCGCCCATCACCGCAATCGGAATACTTCCGGCAATAACTGCCTGCGCCAGTTGAGTCCCTCCTTGCATGGCAATGATTTCGCTTTCGAAGCCGTACTTTTTTAAAAAGCCCCGGTCGTTGGCTGCCCAGACCGGCGCGAACTCAGCGCTCAACCCGGGAATGCCGACGCGAAGAGGTTCGGCGTGAGCGAGAACGCCAGTAGCGATCAACGCAAGCAACATCGAAAGAAAAGAAACTCGCATCAAACTGCCTCCGTGCCCAACCCGATTGCTATGTCCAAGCATTTTCTGAATCGTGTTCTTAACAACGCGCACGTCCGGAGTCACCTAAAGCTCTCCACACCCGCTCCGGCGTCAGTGGTAAATCACGAATGCGTACGCCAGTGGCATTGAAAAGCGCGTTTCCGACCGCGGGCGCTACAGAAACGATTCCCGATTCACCCATTCCCTTCGCACCGTAAGGACCAGGCCCGTCAGAGTTCTCAACCAACGCTGAAGTAAAAATCGCCGGTAAATCAGTAAAGCGCGGGACGCGGTAATCGACGAGGCTGGCATTCAGCGGCTGGCCGTTTTCGTACTCCAGAGCTTCAAAAAGAGTATGGCCCAGGCCCTGAATCGCTGCGCCTTCGTCTTGTCCTTCCGCTTGAAGCGGATTGAGCGCTCGCCCAACATCCGCAACGGTAACGTATTTCTCCACTCGGATCGCGCCCGTTTCCTCATCCACTGCAATTTCCGCGCTGCCCATTCCGGTTTCCCAAAAAAGCGGCAAGCTCTTGCCGAGCGTGCCGTCAGGTCGCATGTAGCCGCGGCCGATCAGTTCTCCGCCAGGCATACCAAAAAAAGTGTTGACGATCTGGCCGTAACTCATCTGTTTGTTACCGGCTAATGTTTGGCCGTTCGATAACTCAATTGTGCCCGCATCGGCTTTGAATATTTCCGCGGCAGCTTCGATCAACTGACGGCGCAGATCGAGCGCCGCTGCCTTCACAGCGCTGCCCATGACGGTGGTCGAACGGCTTGCTCCTGTGGAGCGATCGAAGGGCGTTGTTCGAGTTTCGGTTCCGCGCATGGTGACGCTCGCCACTGGAATGCTCAGTTCCTGCGCGACAATTTGGCAAAGAATCGTCCGCGCGCCCTGTCCAACTTCGGTTGTCCCCGCAAGTAAGACCACGCTGCCATCAGCGAGTAAGCGCACCAGCGCCACCGATACGGGCATGGCTTCGGAATCGGATACTCCGACCGCCAGCCCGACGCCATCTCGCGCGCTCCGTCGAGAACTTCGCCCGGACAATGGCGCAATCGCCGCCTCCATGCCCATCCGCAAGTCGGCGTCCATGGGCGTTGATCCAGGTTTGAGCACTTCACCCCGATCGAGCAATTGACGCCGGCGATACTCAAGCGGATCCATCCGAAGCCGAGCGGCAATGGAATCCATGTGGGATTCGAGCGCCCAGATCGTCTGCGGCCCGCCAATGGAGCGCATCGAGCCGGCGGGAACTGTATTCGTATAAACCGCGAGAACGTCGACTTTGCAGTGAGCCAGCTTGTAGGGACCGATCATTCTGCTGATGGCGCGCTTCGCTACGCGCGGTCCGTTATCGGCGTAGGCGCCGGTGTCCATCAAAACCTCGGCTGCGCGCGCGGCCAAGGTTCCGTCCCGCCTGACGCCCGTCTTGATTCGTACGCGTGCAGAATGGCGTCGGGTCGTGAGCATCGCTTCCTCGACGCTTTGCAGGAGCCGCACAGCTCTCCCGCCGGTCTTGCGCGCGATCGCTACCGCCAGGGGCTCGATCTTGAAATAGGATTTACTGCCGTAGGCGCCGCCGACGAACGGCACGTTGACTTCGACTTTCGCGTGCGGCAGCCCGAACATATGTGCAAGCTCGGAGCGCACCAAAAAAGGATGCGCCGACGAGCTCCACAGCGTAATAGCGCCGCCGCTCACGCGCGCAATCGCACTGTGCGGCTCCATCGCGTATTGATAGACCATTGGAAACGTAAAGGTCTCTTCGACGATCTCTTCTGCGTCGGCAAAAGCTCTGTCGGGATCGCCCTTCACGAAATGCTCGCGGTGACAAATGTTGCCGCCGAACTTTTCACCGACGCCCGCTAGCTCGTGAAACTCCCCCGCGCCGGACTGCCGCTCGTGCAGCAGCGGCGCGCCTTTCGCAAGTGCGGCATCGATGTCGGCAACACAAGGCAACTCCCGATACTGCACTTGGATCAGCGACAGAGCCTCTGCCGCGGCCCGAGCATCTTCAGCCGCTACTACTGCGACCGGTTCGCCCACAAAACGCACTTTGTCGGTTGCCACAATGGCGCGATCCCGCAAGCAATTGCCGTAATACGGATCGATATCGCTCAGGTCATCGCGGGTCAGAATCGCAACGACTCCGGGTTGCGACTGTGCTTTACTGATATTGATGGATTCAATGACTGCATGCGGCACCGGGCTGCGCAGCACTTTGGCCTCGAGCATTTCCGGGATCACCAGATCACCGGTGAACTTGGCCGCGCCGGTGACTTTTTCGATCCCGTCAACCCGCGGGACGGAGATACCGATGCTCATGAACGATGAGAGTTTGTCATATGCGGTTGATTCGCGTTTTCAGAATTAACAGTGGTTGTCATCTCGATCGTCGCGTGAGGGCGTCTTTCCGGAACAGGTTCTCGTCCCTTTGCTCATCGTGTCGCCCGCCAGTCTAGCATCCACCAGCCGGGGCGAGATTAAATCACCGACTGTTCGGGTAAAATGGTCTTTAAAACACGCAGATAATTCCCGCCGAGAATGAGCTTGATCTCCTCGTCCTTGTAACCGTGGCGCTGTAAGCCGTCGATCAAGTTGGGCAGATCTTCGATTTCCTCGAAACCTTTGATCAGCGGATCTTTATGCAGCGGGTGGTGGCGATCCTTGAGCGTGCGCGGTCCGTCGTATTTCACGAAGTCCATGCCTAGAGCTAAATGCTCGATGCCAACAAGCTTCACCATGTAATCCATGTGCTTGAGCATGTCCTCGATCCCGACTTCGCCCTTGCCGACCCGCTCCGGAAGCGCCAGGATGCCGACCAGGCCGCCTTGATTTGCGATCGCCTTGATTTGATCGTCGGCGAGATTGCGCGCGTTGTCGAGCATCCCGCAGGCGTTGGCGTGACTGACGATCAGGGGCGCAGTGGCGGCGTCGAGCGCCTGAAAAAATCCTTCCCGGTTCATGTGCGAGAGGTCCACGATCATGCCCAGCCGGTTTGCTTCTTTGATCACCTCGATGCCGAAATTCGTCAGTCCGCCGCCGGTGCGGTTTTCCCAGACGCCGTCGCCGAGCTCATTACGAAAATTCCAAACCGGCTGTAGCGAACGCAGTCCCAAACGATAAAAGTTTCTCAGATTGTGAATGCTGCCGCGGAGCGCCATGCAGCCTTCGAAATGCAGCAGGAATTTAACGCTGCCGGGTTCGACTTGTTCGGGCAAGTCGCTTCGCGTTTTGACCATTTGAATCATGCCTTCGGAGCGGGGCGCTTCTTCGAGAAATTGATCGATTTGATCCAATGCGGTTTCCAGATAACGGCCGGTATTTTGCGAATGCGAATAAGAATCGCCGCTGATCGCGTAGACGGTCATATTGATGCCGTCACGAATGAGCCGCGGCGCAACGGCATCTCGGATCGGCGATTTTTCGCCAATGGAACTTCGATAGAGCTGCTCGTAAACATCACGGTGCCCTTCGATGACAACCGTACTCATCAACAATTCTTTTGCATTCATCGCTAGCCGTACCTTTCTTGAAGGCGCTATATTATTGCGGTACTAATACCGGCTAACATCAGTACAAGCAAGACAGATAAATCTTTGCCCCGACTGCAAAAATTCCGCGCCACCGCTTGGCTTCTTGCGCTCGCTATCGCAATCCCTTTGATCGGCTGCCGAGGCGGATCGCAATCAGGCGACGTTCGCTTCCGCGTGAATCTCGGCACCGAGCCGCCGAGTCTCGACTGGTCGCTAGCGACGGATCACGTCTCGTTCAACGTCATTTCCAATCTGATGGTTGGGCTGACGCAGTTCGACAAGAACCTGAAGCCCGCACCCGTGATCGCAAAATCTTGGGATGTTCTCGACGGCGGGAAAAAGATTGTTTTTCATCTGCGCGATGACGTGCTGTGGAGCGACAGCAAAAAAGTCCGCGCGCAGGACTTCGAATACTCGTGGAAGCGGCTGCTCAACCCCAACACGGCATCGCAATATGCCTACATCCTTTTTGATATCGCGAATGCGCAGGATTTTGCCGAAGGAAAGTCAAAGGACTCGGCGGCCGTTGGCGTACAAGCACAAGACGATCAAACCTTAATCGTCACATTACGCCACCCGGCCTCCTATTTTCTGGCGATTACCACCTTCGAAGTGACGTATCCGCAGCGGCAAGATCTTATCGACAAATTCGCCAACCGCTGGACCGAGCCGGGAAATATCGTCACCAATGGGCCGTTTCTTCTAACCTCATGGAAGCACGAGAATGAGATCGAGCTTAGCGCCAACCCGAAGTTTTTCCGCGGCAAACCCGCGGTCGATAAAGTCACCATGTACATGGTGAACGAAAAAACCACTGCGGTCGCCATGTACGAACAGGGCAACTTGGATTTTATGGACGAGTCGCACAGTATTCCGACTCTCGACAAACCACGCCTGGCGAAAATGCCCGGCTATAAAGTCGTGCCGCAGTTGCGCGGCGAGTATTACGGCTTTGCGGTGGACAGAAAGCCATTCGACAACCCAAAGCTGCGCAAGGCTTTCGCCCTCGCCATTGATCGCTCGGTTTTTCCGAAGATCCTCCAAGGCCGAGCGTTGCCAGGCACGTCCTGGATTCCTCCCGGGATGCTCGCTCACAATCCAGAAATTGGGCTAGCGTTTAATCCACCCGAAGCACGCAAGTTATTGGCCGACGCCGGATACCCTGAGGGTAAGGGGTTGCCGCCGATCGTGCTCGGTTACAATACTCAAGACGATAACAAGCTTGTCGCAGAAGCGGTCCAGGGAATGTGGCAGAAAAATCTCAACGTGATCGTGAAGATCGAAAACCAGGAATGGAAAGTTTACTTAAAGAAACTCCAGACCGATCCCTTCGTGGTGCATCGCGCCGGCTGGGGCGCGGACTATCCCGATCCCGATAACTTCATGAAGCTCTTTACTTCGAACAGCGGCAACAATCATGGTCGCTGGAAAAATCCCCGCTACGACGAGTTGTTGGAGCAGGCCGCTGCCGAGCAAGACGAAAAAAAGCGCGTTCGACTTTACGATCAAGCACAAAAAATATTGACCGAAACCGATGTCGCGATTGTGCCGCTCTTCTGGACCACCGAAGCGACCTTGCTGAGCCCTAAATTCACCGGACTCGAATATAATTCGATGGCGCGGATGGATCTAAGGAATGTCAAACCGGCGGCGAAGTAATCCGTAAGCCGTTTGGAGACGGCATTTTTGCTTCTGCAATTTGCCAAGCCCGGTGAAATCGCATAAGGAGTAAAAGAAATCACCTCGAGGAAGGCGACCGAAATGGAACTCAGCGAAGATGATGTGCTGCATATATTAAAGTTGATCGATGAATCGAAATTCGACTATTTTCAACTCGAAGTCGGCGAGCTCAAAATCACTGTCAGCAAAGGTGATCCCATTCCGATCGGTTCCCTGGGCTCACAAACCACCGCTTCAGCGCCCGGTCCAGCAGCAGCGCCGAACCCGCAAGCAAAACCAGCCGCAAGCACACCCGCGGCAGGGGCCGCAGCCGCAAAGCCCGCAGTCATTCCCGAAGGCATGCTACCGATCACGGCGCCGCTCCTGGGAACCTTTTACGTCGCACCAGAGCCCGGCGCGCCGCCTTTCGTCAAAGTTGGCCAACAGATCACCGAAGACACTACCGTCGGTCTGATCGAAGTCATGAAAGTGTTTAACAGCGTGCGCGCCGCGGTCAGTGGAACCATTGTTGAAGTCGTTGCGCAGAACGGCCAGTTCGTCGAATTCGGGCAGGCGCTGTTCATCGTCAAACCATAAATCCCTTTCGTTTCGACAAGGGACGAGTTTCTTTTCGCTATTTGAGAGGTAACTCGTCGCGTTTCTTGATTCAGGAGCGTTCATGACCGTTACCCGAGTTTTGGTCGCCAACCGCGGCGAGATTGCCGTTCGCATTATTCGCGCCTGCCAGAGCCTCGGTATCGAAACCGTTGCCGCGGTTTCGGAAGCGGACCGCGAAAGCATGGCGGCGCGGCTGGCGAAGCGCGCAGTGTGCATCGGCCCCGCGCGCTCCACTGACAGCTATTTGAAAGTAGAAAACCTTATTGCTGCCGCGCAGGGCACCGGGTGTGACGCGCTTCATCCGGGTTATGGTTTTCTTTCCGAGCGAGCCAGCTTAGCGCAAGCCTGCGCCGAAAATCGTATCACCTTCGTCGGTCCGAGCGCCCAAAACATTATGCAGATGGGCGATAAACTGGAAGCCCGCAAAATTGCCCGTTCTGCCGGTGTACCGCTCGTGCCCGGCTCCGATCACGCGAAAAATCCCCATCAAGCCGGTCAGCTTGCCGAAGGAATCGGCTATCCGCTTTTGTTGAAAGCCTCCGCAGGCGGTGGCGGGCGCGGCATCAAGCTGGTGTGGAACAAAGATGAAATCGAGAACACCTTCCGCACCGCCGCCGCCGAAGCGCGGGCCGCGTTTGGAAACGATACGCTTTACATGGAAAAATACGTCGGCAATGCCCGTCACATTGAAGTCCAGATTCTCGGTGATGGCCAGGGCAATGTGATTCATCTCGGCGAGCGTGATTGTTCGTTGCAGCGGCGGCACCAAAAGATCATCGAAGAAGCGCCCGCCTACGCTGTGCCTCCGGAAGTTCGCACCAGAATCTGCCATGCTGCGGCGACGCTGGCCCGCAGCATCGGTTATCGAAGTGCTGGCACGATCGAATTTATCTACGATAACGACAGCGCGGAGTTTTATTTTCTGGAAATGAACACGCGCATCCAGGTCGAGCACCCGGTAACGGAAATGATCACCGGCGTCGATCTAGTCGCG